>JAQBVH010000194.1 GCA_027623615.1 Planctomycetota bacterium
GGGGAGGCCGTGGACACGATCGACGAGCCGGAACCGGACCTCACGCTGGTCCGGCTTCACCGCGGCTCCCGCGACCGCCGGGGCCGGCGCGCGCAGGCGCAGGCGGACGCCGAAACCCATGTCTCCGGGAGCGACGAACTCCGTCCGCGGGCGGCCGCCCATGTGCCGGGTCTCGAGCCCTTCCCGGCGGACTTCGACGCCGAGGACCTCGTAGGCCGCCCCGCCAGCGCCGTGGACCTCGAGGGTCGTCCGCGCCCCGTAGGCGAACGAGCGCAGGTGGCCCTCGACGAACACCTCGCCGACCTCCTCGCCGCGCGAGATCTGCACGTCCTCGAACACCGGCAAGGGCCAGGGCAGCTTCTTCGCCGGGGCCTCGAGGCCATGGCGACCGGGCCAGCGCGGTGCGTCCTCGTCGACCGGCTGCCAGTCGAGCGCCTCCTCGAGCTCCCAGGGCAGCGGCGCGCCGAAGGTCCACGCCTGCCAGCGGTCCCCAGCCCCGTCGCCGACGTAGACGAGGTTCAGTCGTCCCGGTCGCGACCGGGTCTCGTGCGGGAGGATCAAGGTCATCACCGCGCCGAACACCAGACACGCGAAGCCGAGCCCCGCGACCCCGTGCCGGGCGACGCCAGGCGCGGCCGCGAACAGGGGCAGGAGCAGGGTCGCTTGCAACGCGAACACGGCCAGCGCGATCGGCGCCGCGTTCAGGCCGAAGGCGGACACCAGCCCGGATTGGGCCGGCTCCCACAGGGGCACGGTCAACACGATCGTGAAGATCGCCGCCCGCGCCAGACGTGCGTCGACCGCCTCGCGCAGGCGCACGCCGTTCGCGACCAGCGCCATCCAGAAGGCGGGCCACGCGAACAGGTAGCTCGCGCCCGAGACGAACACCGCAGTGAACAGGCCGAGCAGTCCCCACCAGGCCCAGACCCCGAAGGCCAGACCGATCGGGCCTGCGAGGCGTCGGCCGAGCCCCCCGAGCCAACTCGTGCACAGGAAAAGGCCCCCCGCCAGGGCGATCCAGCTCGGCGATGGGGAGGCGTGCCAGGGCGCGGCCGTGCCGGTGGTGGCCTGCATGCCCGTGCTGTACCCGAAGGCGATCGCGACCGGCAGGGCGACACAGATCGGCACCCACACGAGCCCCGCCACGACCTGGCGCCAGCGCAGCACGCCATCGCGGGTGGCCCGCTGCAGCGCCCAGAGCAGCCCGAGACACCCGAGCAGCGCAATCAGCCGGGTGCTGCGCACGGACGTGCGTCCGACGAAGCGACCCAGCAGGGTCGCATACACCGCGTCGCCGTCCCGATCGAGGTCACGGGTCAGCTGCAGCTCGTGCACGGCGTCGAGCACCTGCTCGCCCTGGTGCTGCAGGCTGGCCAGGCTCAGGTGCTCTCGATCGTCGAGGGGCGTGTGGTAGGCGTACACATCGTCGATGAAGGCAAAGTTCAGCCCGGTCCAGCCGTGCTCGAGGAACACGGTGAAGTCCGTATCGTTCGGCAAGCGGCGGTAGACCTCGACCGAGACCGAGCTCGCATCGGGGCGCCGCGCGCGGGAGGCGAAGGTCGAGACCAGGCCATGGTTGTTCGCGCCGGTCTGGAACATGTGGCTGCGGCCCGACACGCCGCGCGCCTCCAGGTTGAGCACGACCTCGACGTCCTGCGCCCAGGGGTGCTGGGAGGCGAACGCCTCCGCGCCGACCAGGCCCGCCTCCTCGCCGTCACTGAAGAGCAGGATCACCGTGCGGTTGAGCTTGTCGCCGTCGAGGGCACGCGCGATCTCGAGCATGGCCGCCACGCTGGCCAGGTCGTCGGAGATGCCAGGTCCCGCGCCGACCGAGTCGTAGTGGGCGGCGATCAGGATCGCGCCCGCGTCCCAGCGGCCGAGCTTGCGCCCGACGAGGTTGCGCATGTGACCGACGGTGCCGTCGGGTCCGACGCCGATCGCCTCCTGGACCTGGTGCTCCCAACCGAGCTTGCCGAGCTCCTGGCTGAGGCGCTTGAGGAGTTCAGCGGCCGCTTCGCTCCCCGAGGGGTGGACGCCGATCCCCGCGTTGACCCGGTCGAGGATCTCGGCCGCCCGCTCCGCGCTGAAGCGTCGCTCGTTGCCATCCAGCTCGAGGGGCCCCGGCGGCCGGCCCAGGATCCGCGCCACGCCGAACAGCAGAAACCAGGTCGCGATCCCGATGAGGAGGCGGCGCCCGTGGGCGGCGGGGGTCGAGGGAGGGGGCTCTTGCCCGCGGGATCGTCTCGGCATGGAGGAGAGGACTGGAGACGCGGACCGTTGCGGGCTGGGGACCCTCTGGACGCCTCGGAGGCAGTCTACCGACCGAGGCTGGCGTGGGTACGTAGGAACTGCATGCCCGACCTCAGCGCCGCTCCAGGTAGAGCCCGAGGCTCCAACCGCCCGCCTCCGCCGCGAAGCGACCGGTGTTGGCGTCGACCGCGCGGTTGTCGCGGGACAGGCGCCAGGTCTCGCCCACGATCGACAGGCTGGTCGGTGGCGCCTCGCGCTCGACCCGCACGAAGCCGCGGACGTCGCTGGGCGAGGTGCGGGTGCCGTCGAGGCTGAGGATCACACCCTCGATCGGCTCGTCCGTCTCGCGATCGACCAGCGCGATCCAGGCGCCCCAGCCCGCGCGCAGCTCGACCTCCGCGCGGCGCACGCCCCCCACCGGTTCGAAGGCCCGCTCGTCGGCGGTGTGGATGCGCGTACCCGGCGCGACGACCGACCAGGTGAAGCGGGCGCCCGCCGGGTGGTCGACCAGCAGGGTGCCCCCAGGGGGGACGGGGCCCTCGAGGATGCGTCGCCCCTCGGCGTCACGCAGCCAGACGCGCGCGCCCTCGACGCGCTCCCCGTGCGCGTCCGTAAGGGAGAGCTCGAACGTCGCGCGGTCGCTGCGATCGGAAACGTGGAAGTCGAGGCCTCGAGCCGGTGCGTGTATCGTCAGCGACGCGGGCTGCGCGGCGAGGCCGAACAGCTCGGTCATCGGTCGCAGCGTCCAGTCGCCGGCGGGGACCGGGAGCTGGAAGCGACCCTCCGTCGCGTCCTCACCCTCGACCCAGTCCACAGGAACGTAGCGTGCGGGCGTGCCCGGGGCCGTGACCTCCAGGTAGAGGCCGGGCAGGCTCGCGCCGCTCGACGTACGCACCGCGCCGGTCAGCTCCCCGACAATCGGAACGGGCGCGAGCCGCAGCACGGGACGGCTGGCTGCGCCGACGGTCAGCTCGACCACTTGCTCCAGGGTCTGGAAGCCCTCCAGCTCGACCGAGAGCGCGGCGCTGCCCCCTGGCAGTCCGCCGACGACGAACGCGCCCTCCCGATCGGAGTGTGCCCAGAGCACGCGACCATCGGCCAGCTCGACGCGGACGGGAGCCACGAGGGGGCGCCCCTCTTCTCCCGCGCCTTCGAGCCGACCGTGGATCGAGGCGCAGGCGACCACCTCGACCGGCAGCGCGCCCGGATGACGTCCAACGCGCCCGTCGACCTCGACCGAACCCGACCACAGGCCGTCGTCGCTCTCGATGACGAGGACCCATGGCGGCCCTGGGCCCTCGCTGACCTCGTAGGGATGCAGGCGCACCCAGGGCCGCTCGCCCGCGCGCAGCCGCGAGCGCTGGAACAGGGCGGGGTAGCCCCGCGGCGAGACCTGGTGGCCGCGCACCTCCGCGAAGAAGTCGGTCACGCCGCGACCGGCGGGCGGCGTGAAGGCGAGGGTGTAGGTCGGACCGACCGGTACGGGGATGAGGGAGACCTCGTCGAGGCGCTCGCGCACGTGGTCGTAGGGTCCGTAGCGCCCCATGCTACCGGGGAACTCGGTCAGCCAGAGGCGGATGCGCCCGAGGCCATAGTCCTGCGCCGTCTCGAAGCGCCCCTCCGCGTCGCTGGTCACCCCGTCGTCCGTGCCGATCGTGTCGATGCACATGAAGCGGAACTCGGGCAGGGGTTCGTTGGTCCGCGCGTCGACGAGCACGCCGCGGAAGGGGCTGGAGTCGGCGGTGGTGGCCTGGAACAGCAGCGGGACCTCCCCATGGGCCTCGGCGGAGGTCAACGCGTGCACCGGATCCGCCAGGATCATGCGCGGGTCGGGCGCGACCTGCACCTGGGCGGGCAGGCTGCGTGGTGCGGGCAAGCGGAACCCGCCATCGCGCAGGGTGCGCACCCGCGCCTCCACCACGCCCTCCACGACGAGCAGCACGTCCAGGGCCGCCAATCCGCGTCCGTCCTCGAGCGACACACGACCGTGGGGTCCCGTGTGAGCGGAAGCGAGGGGTGCGCCGGCCACCGCCTCGCTCGCGGACTCACGCAGATTCTCCAACGCCTCGCCCCCACGCGCGTACCCGGGCTCGACCACAGCGGAATCAGAAGACGCGAACGACTCGGGCTGCGGACCACGCGTGGAGCGCGCGGACCACCACCCGAGCGCCGTGAGCGCAGCGAGGAGCGTGGTGGTCAGGACGACCACGCCCCGTGTGCGGACGGAGGACATGGCTCCACGGTAGTCGCCCACACCCAGCGGGTCACCCCAGCCCGTCCTGGAGTCCCCCCCTCCAGACCGCTACCTTCGCCCACGACAGGTCCCCACCACCCCCCGCCCACCATGCGCACCGCGATCGCCCTCATCCTCGTCCTCGTCATTGGCCTCACGGTCTGGTCTCTGATGCCCGGGGAGAATGGGAAGGAGGGGCCGGTCGACGGGCCCGAGGCCCCTGGCGCGACCCCGGAGCAGACCCTGGCCCGGGACCTGGTCGCGGCCTTCGTCTCCAAGGAGGAGTGGAACAAGGCCCGGCGAGCGTTGGCGCCCCTGGTCGAGGGCGATGACGCGGCTTTCGAGGACCTGATCACCGCGGCGGTCCTCGAGCTCAAGGCGGGGGACATCGAAGACGTGCAGCGCTATCTCGACCGTGCCCGTTCGGTCGATCCAGCCTCGGCCGTGCTCGATTTCCTGGACGGCCGGATCGACCACCTGGTTGGTGACGTCGAGCTCGCCACGGAGCACTACCGCTCGGCCCTCAGCAAGGCGCCGAAGGACCCGGCCGCGAAGTACCTCCTCGCGCTGTGCCTGCTGGACATGGACTTCGACGGCGAGAACCTCGAGGCGCCGATCGCTTACCTGAAAGAGCTCGAAGCGCTCGGGGTGACCGAGGCCGGCCCCTGGTACATCTCCTCGGTCTACGCCCTGTACCAGATCTACACCGCGTTCACGGACAACCCCCAGGAGGAGCGTCGCTACGACGCTCTCTGGACGTCGTTGAGGGCCGAGGGGCACCAGGCTCTCAAGCCCGCGGACCTGCACGAGGGCGAGCTCGCGCGCATCCTGCCGCCGCCCGCGATCGGCAACTTCGCGTCCGGTCCCGTCACTGTCCCCACCTTCACGGCCGCCGGCGACCTCGAGCCCGCAATGGCCGACGGCCGGGAGCTGCTCGTCACCGACCTGGACGGCGACCGCCAGGCGGACCTGTTGACCGCGTCTCCGAACGGCATCCAGATCAAGCTGCGCGACGACGTGACCGGAGTGTGGCTCGACGCCGTCCGCGTCACCGATCAGCCCGCGCGCCTGGTGCGCGCGATCGACCTCTCCAAGGACGATTCCCTCGACCTGGTCTACGTGTCCGGGAACACGCTCGCCCTGCTCGAGTGTGAGGGTGATGCGGACGCCGAGGTCTGGAGACCGACGACCCTGACGCTGCCGGCGCTGGCTGGCGCGGTGACCGACCTGGAGCTCGTCGACTTCGACCACGACGGGGACCTCGACCTGGCCCTGGTCGGCGACTTCGGCTTGCAGATCCTGCGCAACGACGGCGCGGCTCAACCGCCGAGGAAGAAGAACGAGGAGGACGAGGAGGAAGAGGCTCCCCCCCGCGGCAACTTCACCGACGTGACTAGCGATCTCGGCGCGTCCGTGCCCGGCCCCATCGCGTGGCTCGTGATCGAGGACGTGGACGGCGACCAGGACGTCGACCTGTTGCTCGGCGGCGCGGACGGCACGAGCCGGCTGGCGAACCTGCGCGGCGGCCGCCTCGAAGAGACCACGCCCTCGGCCCTGGCGGGCCTCTCGGCGCCAACCGAACCCCTGCTGGCCGACTTCGACGGGGATGCGCGGGTGGACGTGCTGGCTCCAGGTTCTCCGGCGCGGCTCCTCCTCCAGACAGCCACGGGCGAGTTCGAGCCCGCGGACGCCGGCGGCGACGTGCCGCTGGGCGTCCAGCTGCTCGAGGTCGACCTCGACCTCGACGGGCGGGTCGACGTGGTCTGGGGCCCCACCAACGCCGCGGGCGCGGGGATCCTCGCCGTCGGCACCGAGCACGCGACGCCGTTCACCTTCGGAGACGGTGGCCGCGGTGCGTTGGTGGTGACCGACCTCGCGGACTTCAGGGACGCGCTGACGGCCCTCCCGACCTACGAGCTCGTGCGCCTCGGCGCCTCGAGCGGACCCGAGCGCTGGGACACGGTCGGGGTCGGGCTCGCGACCCGCATTCGCTTCCGCGGCCTCAAGGACAACCGCCAGGGCATCGGCGCCGTG
>JAQBVH010000195.1 GCA_027623615.1 Planctomycetota bacterium
CCGCAGCCCAGGCGGGGTGCCGCGTGCTGCTCTGCGAGCGCGGCCAGCCCGGCGGCGAATGCGTGCACCGCGGCACGATCCCGAGCAAGACGATGCGAGAGACCGTGCTGTCGCTGTCCGCCCTGCGCCGGACAGCCATCGGCACCGCTTGCCTGGACCTCGGACCGAACACCCTGGTGACGAGCTTGATGGGTCGCTTGGACGAGGTCCTCGGCGGCTACTCGGAGTCGATCAAGGAGGAGCTCCTCGACGCCGGCGTCGAGTGGGTGCGCGGTCGCGCGCGCCTGCGTGGCGAGGGTGTGGTCGAGATCCTCGAGCTCTGCGGTGAGCGTCGCGTCGTGCACGCAAGCCACGTGATCCTGGCGGTCGGCTCGCGCCCGCGGACCCCACCCTCGGTTCCCGTCGACCATGAGCACATCCTCGACAGCGACTCGCTGCTCGACATGATCTACTTGCCGCGCTCGCTCGCCGTGCTCGGCGCGGGGGTGATCGCGAGCGAGTTCGCGACGGTGTTCCAGAACATCGGCGTCGCGGTCACGATGATCGACCGCTATCCGAGCCCGCTCGGGTTCCTCGACCCCGACCTGTCGAGCCGCTTCCGCGCGGAGTTCGAGAAGAGCGGCGGCGCCTTCCTCGGCGACGCGACCGTGGTCAGCGTGCACTACGACGGTGTCGGCAAGGTGGTCACCGAACTCGAGGACGGCCGCAGCGTCCAGACCGAGAAGCTGCTCGTCGCACAGGGCCGCACGGCCAGCGTGCGCGGCCTCGGCGCGGAAGAGGTCGGCCTTGCTCTGACCGACCGCGGCCTGGTCGCAGTCGACGAGCACTACCGCACCAACCTGCCTGGCCTCTACGCGGTCGGCGACGTGATCGGTCCGCCCGCGCTGGCCGCTTCGTCGATGAACCAGGGGCGACACGCCGTGCGGCACGCCCTCGGACAAGCGGTGAGCGCGAGCCCGGAGGACATCCCCGCGGGCATCTACACGATCCCGGAGCTGAGCTTCGTGGGCCTGACCGAGGAGGCCGCGCGCGACGCATACGGCGCCGACGTGCTCGTCGGTCGCGCCGACTTCTCCCGGATCGCCCGCGCTCGGATCAACGGCGCCGAGGAGGGCATGCTCAAGCTCGTCGTGCATCCCGACGGCGAACGCCTGCTGGGCGTTCACGCGGTTGGCGAGAACGCGATCGAGCTGATCCATCTCGGCCAGCTTGCGCGGGTGGGTGGCTTGGCGGTCGACGTCTTCGTCGATCAGATCTTCAACTTCCCGACCTTCGCGGAGGCCTACCGGGTGGCCGCCCTGGACGTGATCGCCCAGCGAGCAGCCCGCAGCGAGCGCGACGCGGCGTGATGCGACCGCGCACCCGCGTGCGCGACCGCGTTACCGGGTCGCACACCCAGTAACGCTTGATCGCAAGAGAGTGCCGCACGACGGCACGCGCTCCCTGAACGAACCGTCATGCCCACCCGCGGGACCGCGCTGGCAGGATGGTCACATGGAACTCCTCTGGTACCTCGTGATCGGCGGCATCGCCGGATGGGCAGCTGGTCTCGCCGTCAAGGGCGGCGGCTTCGGCATGCTGGGTAACGTGGTCGTCGGCGTGGTCGGCGGCGTCGTTGGCGGCTGGGTCTTCGGTCTGCTCGGAATCGGCGACGATGGCTCCAACGTGGGCAACTTCGTGACCGCCTTCGCCGGCGCGGCGCTGCTCCTGCTCGTGCTCACGCAGCTGAAGAAGTAGACGCGGCCCGTCCGCTTTTGCTCTGCTCTCGGGGTGAGCCTCGACCTCTTTCTCCTGGGGGGCAGCGGCAGCTCGGGTACGTCCCTGCTCGGCAGCGTCTTCGACGGTCTGGCGAATTTGCGCTCCGGACCCGAGGTCGGTGTGTTGGACCATCGCCCGCTCTTCACCCCAGACGCTGCTTCGCGAGGACCCAGGGCATCGACCGGCCCTTCGGCTGGGTGGAGCAGACGCCCAAGAGCGAACCGGGTCCTCGAGCACCTGGGCCGGGCGCCGTTCGACCGGCCCGCCTTCGACGCCCACCGCGCCCGTCAGCTGGGCCGCGTGGACGAGCGCATGCAGGGCGGCGCCAAGCCGACCTGGACCAGCCACCCGGACCAGCCGATCACCGCTGCCGCCGTCGGGCGTTGGCGGGAGGAGCTGACCGGCGAGCGGCTCCAGGCAGCCCTCGCCTTCTCCTTCGTCCCTCCCGGTGAGGGACCGACCACCACCTTCGGCCGACTGCTCGCCGAGCTCAACTACACCTGATGGACCTGACCAGAATCCTCGACCGCATGGAGACCTTCCCCGCGGCGCTCTCCGCATTGCTCCAGGGCCTCAGCGGCGAGGAGGCCCGCTGGCGTCACGACGGCGAAGCCTGGTCGATCGTCGAGGTCATGGATCACATGGTCGACGAGGAGGAGCTCGACTTCGGCCCGCGCTTGCGGGTGGTCCTCGAGGACCCGGAGCTGGAGTTTCCGCCCCTCGACCCGGAGGGGGTCGTGCTCGCGCGCCGCGACGAGGAGCGTGACCTCGGCGCGGCCCTGGCGCGCTTCGCCGAGCTGCGGGCCGCATCGATGACGTGGCTGCGCACCCTCGCTGGCGCGGACTGGGATCAAGCCAAGGAGCACAAGCGCCTAGGCCCCATCCGGGCGGGCGACCTCCTCACCGCGTGGGCCGACCACGACGTCGCCCACCTGCGCCAGCTCGCCGACCGCCTGCACCGGCTCGTCGTGCTCGACTCGGCCTACGACCCGGCCTACGGCGGCGGGACCTGGTAGGTCAGGGCAGGCCGACGACCAGGCCCATCAGCGCGGGGTAGTCCCGCAGGGGGTGGTACTGCACCAGGTAGCGTGGCCGGTCGAGGCCATAGGACCACACCTCGACGGCCTCCGCCTGGCCTTCGTAGCGCTGGCGGCGCTTGGGCTCCCCGTGGAGGTCGAGCACGCGCTGCGCGTCGATGCCGACCTGCAACCCCTCCAGGTCAGGGTGCATGAGCTCGCCCTGGCGGTCCTGGGTGTTGCCGTAGACGAACCCGACCACGACGCTGTCTTCGAGGAAGGCCTGGGAGATCACGGCATACATCCGCAGGCACTCGAGGATCCGTCCCTCACCGCGCAGCGTGTCGAACGAGCCTCCGAACCAGACCTCCCTCAGCGCCTCCCGATGCACGCCCAGCTCGATCCCCCACTGGTGGTGGGGGGGCGGTGCCCAGGTGGGCGGCGTAGCCCGGCACGCAGCGAACAGCATCAGGGCGAGGGCTCGAGCAGGCATGCGCCCAGCCTGGCCCGCGGCGTGCTGCGCGGACGTCACGGGCCGGTCACGACAGGTCGCGCAGCATCTTGCGCAGCTCCATGACGTGCTCTTCCTCCGCCGCGACCATCGAGCGGGCGTACTCCTCGAGGAAGACGCTCTTGTCCTTGGTCAGGCCGACGAGCTTGAAGTACTTCTCGATCGCCTCGCGCTCGTGGGCGTAGCTCTCCTCGATGATGGCCTGCACGGAGTGCTCGTTGGTCTCGTCCATCTGGGAGACCCGCATCGAGGGGTGCCCGCCGAGCCCCGTCAGGATCTCGCCCGCCTTCTCGGCGTGCAGGAGTGACTCGGCAGCCTGGGCCTTGAAGAACGCGACGATCGGGATCCGGTTGGGTCCGGTGACCATCAGGGCGTAGTGGGTGTACCGGATGACCCCGGCCAGCTCGAACTCGACGATCTCCTTGAGGAGCTCGATCACTTCCGGGTCGTCTGCGACTTGCATGCCCCCATGATGCCAGCTTCGCGGCCGGCCCGCCGGGGCGTCGGCGCCCATTCTCCCGCTGAGGCGACGATTCGCGCGGTCCGCGTCGACGACGCTCGCCGGCCCCGCTACCCTTCCGCGCACCGGCCCATGAGCACCAACCGCGTCGCCCTGGTCGAGGCCGCGCTCGACCGTTTCCTCGACGAGGCTCAGCCCTCCTCCCGCATTCTCGATCCCCGTGAGCCGCTGCGCCCGGGTTCGGGGCTGACGGCGCGCCAGGCGATCGAGGTGTTCGAGGACCAGGTGCTCTCCCGCGCCCTCGACGTGGCCGCCCGTGAGCTCAAGCGGCAGGGCCGCGGCTACTACACGATCTCGAGCGCCGGCCACGAGCAGAACGCCGTCCTCGGTGCCCAGCTGCGGCCGACCGACCCGTGCCTGCTGCACTACCGCTCGGGCGGCTTGATGATGGCGCGCCTGCGCCAGCTCCCCGGGGCGACCCCGAGCTTCGACACCCTGCTGAGCTTCTGCGCGTCGGTCGAGGACCCGGTCAGCCACGGGCGCCACAAGGTCTGGGGCAGCCGCGAGGCCTGGACGCCGCCGCAGACCTCGACCATCGCCTCCCACGTGCCCAAGGCGGTCGGCATGGCCTTCGCGATCGGCCGCGCCCGGCGCCTGGCCGCCGCCAACCACACGCGACCCGCGGTCGAGTTCCCCGGGGACACGATCGTCGTGTGCACGCTGGGGGATGCGTCGGTCAACCACGCCTCGGCGTTGTCCGGCATCAACAGCGCCCGCTACGCGCGCCGGCGTGACAACCCGACGCCGGTCCTGTTCGTGTGCGAGGACAACGAACGCGGCATCTCGGTCGAGACCCCGCGCCGCTGGATCCGCGACTTCTTCGCAGCGCTGCCGCACATGCGCTACTTCGAGGCGCAGGGCGACCTCGACGAGGTGTGGGACGCGACGGCCACCGCGATCCAGACCTGCCGCACCACGCGCGCACCCGTTTTCCTGCGGCTGTCGTGCGTGCGCCTCTGGGGACACGCCGGCTCGGACGTGGAGACCGCCTACCTGTCCCTCGATCAGATCGAGGCGATCGAAGCGCGCGACCCGATCCTGCTCAACGCCAAGCGTCTGATCGAGGGCGGCGCGGCGACACCAGCGACCCTACGGGCGATCGTGGCCGATGCCCGCGACCGGGTGGGTGCTGCCCAGGAGGAAGCGGCCGTGCGCCCCAAGCTGGTCAGCGTGTCACAGATCATCGCGCCGCTGGCCGAGGAGGCGCCCGAGCGCTGGTCGGTCGCCGCCGAGGCCAGGGTCGACCCCGAGATCCGCGCCCGGGTCTTCGGCGGCCGGTTGCCGGAGACCGTCGCAACACCGACCCGCAGGACCCTCGCGGCGCACATCAACCACGCCCTGAACGACGCGATGGTGCAGTACCCCGAGCTGCTCGTGTTCGGCGAGGACGTGGGCAAGAAGGGCGGCGTCTACGGCGTGAGCCAACGCCTCCAGGAGCGCTTCGGTGCGGCGCGGGTGTTCGACACCCTGCTCGACGAGACCACGATCCTCGGCGTCGCCCAGGGCGCGGCCATGGTCGGCCTCCTGCCCGTGCCCGAGATCCCGTACCTGGCCTACCTGCACAACGCCGTCGACCAGCTGCGCGGCGAGGCCTGCTCGACGAGCTTCTTCTCCGACGGTCAGTTCACGACACCGATGGTCGTGCGCATCGCGTCCTTCGGCTACCAGAAGGGCTTCGGCGGCCACTTCCACAACGACGACTCGATCGGCGGCATCCGCGACATCCCGGGCCTCGCGATCTGCACGCCGTCGCGCGGAGACGACGCCGCGCGCCTGCTGCGCGGCGCCCTCGCGATGGCCAAGCAGTCGGGGCGCATCGTCGCCTTCCTCGAGCCGATCGCGCTCTACCACGAGCGGGACCTCCAGGACGGGGACGGCGACTGGTTGAGCGACTACCCCGCGCCGGGCGGACCGTGCAGCGCCCTGCTGCCCGGCGAGGTGGGCATCCATCACCCCGAGGCGCACGAGCTCCTGATCATCAGCTACGCGAACGGCCTGCGCCTCTCGCTGCGCGCTGCGCGGCGGCTGCGCGAGGAGCACGGGCTGAACGCGCGCGTGCTCGACCTGCGCTGGCTGAACCCGCTGCCCTTCGACGCGGTGCGCGAGCACGCGGACGCGTGCGCTGCGGTGCTCGTCGCGGATGAATGCCGGCGCACCGGCGGCGGCGTTGCGGACGCGCTCATCGCGAACCTGGCCGAGGGCGGGTACCGCGGTCGCCTCGGCTCGGTCTGCTCGGTCGACACCTACATCCCGCTCGGCCCCGCCGCGGAGCTGGTGCTGCTCAGCGAGGACGACATCCTCGCCCGCGCCCTGGAGGTGCGCGCGTGACCCGCGCCGCCCTGTTCTTGCCTGGACGCGGCTCCTACACGGAGGCCTCCCTCGGGAGCCTGCCCCCGGGTGACCCGTGGGTGCTGGCGGCCGAGGCCCTGCGCGCGGAGTTCGGCCTGGCGCCGCTCGGCGAGCTCGACCAGGCGACCAAGTTCGAGCCCGCGAGGCACCTCAAGCCCTCGAACGTCTCCGCGCTGATCTACGTCAAGTCGATGCTCGACGCGCGCGCGGCGGCCGAGCGCTACGAGCTCGTGTGCGTGGGCGGCAACTCGATGGGCTGGTACACCGCGCTCGCCGCCGCAGGCGCGCTCGAGTTCGCGGACGGCTTCCGCCTCGTGCAGCGCATGGCGCTGCTCCAGGAGGAGGGCGCGCCCGGCGGCCA
>JAQBVH010000196.1 GCA_027623615.1 Planctomycetota bacterium
CGGAGCCCCGGGCAGCGCCCCTACTTGAAGGTCTTCAACTCCCCGCTCTTCAGCTTGCCCGTGTACTCGTCGAGGGCCTCGCGAACCTTGCCCGAGAGCAGCACCACTCCGAGCACGTTCGGCAGGGCCATGCCGAGGATCATCAGGTCACCGAAGTCGAGGACGTTGGTGGCCGTGATGATCGAGCCGAGGAACACGAACACGAGGAAGAGGACCTTGTAGGTCATCGAGCTCTTGTCCCCGAACATCCAGACCCAGCAGCGCTCGCCGTAGTAGGACCACGAGATCATGGTCGAGAAGGCGAATAGCACCACCGCGATCGAGAGCACGTAGGGGAACCAGCTGATCGTCGTCTTGAACGCCTGCGAGGTCAGGCCAGCGCCGTTCTTCGAGGCGATGAAGCCGGAGAACTCCGGGTTGGCCGGGTCGTACGCGCCGGTGACCACGATGACGAGGGCGGTCATCGTGCAGACGATGATCGTGTCGATCATGGGCTCGAGCAGGGCGACAATGCCCTCCCGCACGGGGAACTCCGTCTTGGCCGCCGAGTGGGCGATCGCCGCCGAGCCGACGCCCGCCTCGTTCGAGAAGGCCGCGCGTTGGAAGCCGACGATCAACACGCCGATCATCCCGCCGAAGCCGGCGTCGGGGGTCATCGCGCCGCCTAAGATCTTGCCGAAGGCGTCCGGAATGTCGCCCGCGTGCATCAGGATCACGGCCAGGCAGGCCGCGACGTAGATGCCGCACATCGTCGGCACGATCTTCTCGGCGGTCTGCGCGATGCGCTTCAGGCCACCCATGATCACCGCGGCGACCATGGCGGTCATGATCAGGCCGTAGACCCAGCCGTTCTCCACAAGGCCCGATTCAGGGTTCTTGAAGAACGGGACCGTCTCGGCCAGCGCGCCCAGGGACTGGTTGACCTGGAAGCTGTTGCCGCCCGCGAGGGAGCCGCCGACGCAAAGAATTGCGAAGAGGACCGCGAGCACCCGGCCCAGGCCGGTCATGCCCATGTCCTTCAGGCCGTTGGACAGGTAGTACATCGCGCCGCCCATGACCGAGCCATCGGGCCGCTGCTGGCGGTACATCTGGCCGAGGGAGCACTCGGTGAACTTCGAGGCCATGCCCAGGAAGCCCGCCGCGATCATCCAGACCGTCGCGCCCGGACCACCGATCGAGATCGCGATCGCGACGCCGGCGATGTTGCCGAGCCCGACCGTGGCCGAGAGCGCAGCCGTCAGAGCCTGGAAGTGGCTGACCTCACCCTCGTCGTCGGGGTTGTCGTAGTCCCCCTTGGTGACCTTGACCGCGTGGCCGAGGCAGCGCAGCTGCACGAAGCCCATGCGCACCGTGAAGAAGATCGCCCCGAGCACGAGCCAGAGCACCGCCAGCGGGATGCCGGTGCGCGAGACCTGGAGGGTGGCCTTCACGTCATCCCCGGAGGCCGTGACCGTCGGGATGGTGAGGGTCACGCTGCCGCTCGCCATCGAGTAGCCCTCCTCCTCCGCCTTGGCGATCAGCTCATCCACGGCGGCGTCCAGCTTGGCGTGGTCGTCGATTGCAGCCGTCGCATCGATCAGCTCGTCATCGCCGAGCATCGACGAGCCGCCGATGTCGTAGAAGAACACGGCGCTGACCACCCCGTTCACCGACCCCATGATGTCGTTGACCTTGCCCTGGAAGCCCTCCCCGGGCTTCGCGGGCTTGTCGACCTTCACGGACCACCTGTCCGCCTCGCCCTTCAGGAGGGGCTCGAGCGCCGCTTCCAGGGCCTTCGCCCGGGCCTTGTCCGCCTCCTCGACCTGCTTCGCGGTCATCTTGGCGGGGTCGGTGACCGTGGGGGCCGCCGCCTCGCCACCATCACCGTCCTGGGCCAGGGCCAGCGAGGGTGTGGCCAGGACCGAGACGAGGAGTAACCAGAGGGGGAGGGAGCGCTGTAGAAGCCGCATTGGGGTGCGATGGGGTCTTCGATTGGGAGCGCGCGGGCGGCTCCTGGAGTCGGTGATGGCGCTTTCCATGGGGCGCCGAGCGTGGGGGCGGCGCATTGTACGGGGGCGGGGCCACACACCGGGGGCCCCAATTCCGGCTGCGGGATGTCCGCCAGGGCCCTTTTCCCACCGAATACGAAAGCCAGGCGCCGGACCCCGACTAAGGACTGGTGTTCGAAGCGGTGCTCCATGCGCGCGATCCCCAAGACCCTGCTCCTGACCCTCCCGACCCTCCTGGCCGGTACCTCCAACGCCCAGGAGGCCGCTGGGGACGAGGTCTGGAACCTCGAGCGCATGCGCACGGTGGCTAGCGGGATCCAGGTGCAGATCGAGGCCCTGCGCGGCCGCGAGTTCACCGACGAGGTGAACATCGAGCTGGCCGACGCGGCAGAATTCCTGGACTACGCCCGTCGAATGCTCGAGGCGGACGGCGGCAAGGAGCGCCTGCGGCGCGAGGAGGAGGTCTCCAAGCTGCTCGGGTTGATCCCCGGTGACCTGGACCTGGCCGCGCTGACCGCCGAGGTGCTCGCCGAGCAGGTCGGCGGCTTCTACGACGCGCGCACGAACACGTTCTACGTGATGGACTCGGTCCACCCGGACCTGGCAAGGGTGGTCATCGCCCACGAGTTCACCCACGCCCTGGACGACCAGCACTTCAATCTGGACGGCACTGCACACGCGCTGAAGAACAACGCCGACGCCGCGATGGCCTACCACGCGGTGGTCGAGGGCTCCGGGATGGAGCTCATGTTCGAGTGGGCCCGTCACCACATGGGGCCGGAGTCCCGCACGCGGATGATGCAGGCCCAAGCCGAGCTACCCAACGAGGCGGTCGGCCAAGCGCCTCCGGTGGTCTGGAAGCCGCTGGTCGCGCTGTACTACCAGGGCCAGGCCTTCCTGCGGCGCCAGCGGCGCCCGACCCCGCTCAGCAACGCCGCGCGGATGAGCGACATCGACCGGGCCCTCGAGGAGCCGCCGCGCTCCACCGAACAGGTGCTCCACCCGCTGAAGTACTGGAGCAAGGAACACCTCGACGAGCCGCGCCAGCTCGTGCCCGAGGTCGGCCAGCTCCCCGACGGTTGCGTGGTGCGCCACGAGAACACCCTGGGTGAGCTGCACACGGCGATGATCACGACCCCCTTCGCGGAGCGCCGGGGCCTCGACGTCTCGGTCGCGGGCGTGCTGGGTCTGCAGTTCACGAACGACGCCGCGGCTGGCTGGGGCGGCGACCGCTACGTCCTGCTGGAGCGCGGCGCGGGCCGCGTCCTCGTGTGGGGCATGGTCTGGGACAGCCTCGAGGACGCGGACGAGTTCGCCGCGACCCTGTCGGACCTGGTCGACCCGATCGAGGCCGCCAAGGCCATGGCGCCCGACCATGACCCGGAGCGCAGCGGAGTGCGCATTTCGCGCATCGGCGGCGACGGGGTGCGGGTGATCTCCTGGCAGGGGATGACCGAGACCGAAGCCGAAGCCGCCTCCGCCGCGATCCAGTTCGCGTAAGTGCAGGAGGAATAGAGGTAGCGGACCCCGATGGGGCCCGCTGCGCGGTCCTTGTTGTTGCGCGCCACAGCTGACGGTGTGGGAGCCCTGGGTCTGGTTCCGTGGCGCAGACACTCACCCGAAGCTGCGTCGGACGCGGGTGCGTGGCCCGGTCAGTCCGCCGGCGATCACGCCGCTGAAGAGGAACGTCCCCTCGATGCGCCAACCCGGCCGTGGCGCCGGGAGGTTGTCGACCTCGAGCTGCCACGGACTCACGAACAGGAGCAACGGCCGCTCCGGCGCGTCGCACACGAGCAGTTCGACCTCGCGTCCGGTCAACGGGTTGCGCATGTGGCGGATCGATTGGATCCGCAGCGAGACCTCGGAGCAGCCGCCGGGGTCGTCCACACCGCCCAGGGGGGCGACCGCGCAGCCGCGCCGACGCTCGAGGATGCGCGGGTCGCGCACACCGTCGTTGGGCCCGACGTACTCGACGTGGACGGCGAAGCCCGCAGCCGAGATCGCGAGCACGTGTCCCGGCTCGACCCGCCGCGGCAGGCGTCGTGCATCGGTGAGCCAGGTGGTCAGGAGGTACTCGCCGGGCTCGGGGGCCGCCTTGTCGGACGGTGCCGGGGGACAGGCCCAGGCGGTCAACAGGCCGTCGAAGGGGGAGTCGGGGACCTCCCGCAGGGTGTTTACGGCGACGCGCAACCGGTGCGGGACACGGTAGGCGGGCAGCAGGGACCAGAAGTCCTGGCCCGGCTCCCGATCCAGGCGCAGCTCGAGGCCATCGGCCAGGGGCAGGCGCCGGTGGTTCTCGGGATCTCCGCGCCAGGGCACGGCCTCACCCTCGACGAGCACGGTCTCCATGAGCGCGCCATGGTCCTGGTCCGGCGGGAAGCCGATGCATTCGAGCAGGAAGTCCACGATCCTCGGTGATCGGCCGTAGCGTTGGAAAGGCGACAGATCGCCGCCAGTGTAGCGGGGAGAGGAGGGGTCGTTTCGTTAGGATCTGCCCGCCTTGCGCACCCCCATGCAGCGCGTCACCCCTCTCCTCCTGCTCGTCGCCGGCTGTGCCGGACCCGCCGTCGCCCCCGGGAACCCGGGCGCCCTGACCGGGGTCGCGCCGCTGCAATCCCTCGGTGCGCTGTCCACCGACTTCGACGTCGAGCACTACCGCATCGAGCTCGCGATCGACGCGCAGCGCCAGGAGATCGCTGGCCGCTGCACGGTGCGCTTCTTTCCGCTGGTCGACGGGCTGGGGAGTGTCAACTTCGACCTGACCGGGCTCGAGGCGAAGACGGTTGCCGGCGCGGACGGCGCGGAGCTCGAGTTCGCCCAGTTCGAGGGCAAGCTACGCATCGCGTTGCCGGAGGGCGCCAGGCGTGGTCGGGCGCTTGAGGTCGTGATCAGCTACGGCGGCCATCCCGCCAGCGGCCTCTGGTTCGGGCGAGGGCAGTGCTCGGCCGGGGGCACTCCCGATGGAGCTCGCGGTTGGTTCCCGGCGCAGGACCACCCTGCGGACCTGGCCACGGTCGAGCTCTTGCTCGACCTGCCCGAGGCCTGGATCGGAGCGACGGGCGGGGAGCAGGTCGAGGCGGCCACGCGCGCCGGTCGGCGTCATGAGCGCTGGCGAATCCACGCTCCACACGCGCCCTTCCGGACCGGGTTCGTCGCAGGCAACTTCCTGCCCCAGGTCGCCGGCGAGCACACCTACCTGCGCGGCCTGCAGGACGCCTCCTCAGGTGGGTCCCCCGGACCAGAGCTCGATACCGCCAGCTCGCTGGTCGGTTTCCTCACGGAGCTCACGGGCAAGCTCTATCCGTACCCGAGCCTCACCCTGGTGGAGCTCACTGGCCGTCCGGCCGGCGCGGGTGCTCCCCTCGGGATCGTCGCGCTCGGGCCCGACGACGACCAACGCACGCAAGACCTCGTCGGCGGGATCGCCAGGCAGTGGTTCGGTGGCCTCGTGACCTGCGCCGACTGGTCCGAGGCCTGGTTGCAGCATGGCCTCGCCGAGCACGCGGCCGATCGCTGGACCGAGACGACCCGCGGTCAGGAGGCGGCCCAGATCGTCCGGGACGATCGGATCGCGAGCGCCCTCGCCGCGCACGCTCAGCGCCCGCGGCCCCTGGTCCATGGCCGCTGCCGTGAGGCCGAGGACCTCTTCGACCTCGACCACCTGGCGGACGGCGGCGCTGCGCGTCTGCACATGCTTCGCCGCATCGTCGGAGAGGAGGCCTTCTTCGCTGGCTTGCGACGCTTCGTGGCTGAGCACGCCGGAACCAGCGCGCGCACGACCGATCTCTTGCAGGCGCTGGCCGGTGAGGCTGGCGTCGACCCGCGCGCCTGGTTCGAGGTCGCGGGACAGCCCGCGCTCGAGGTGTTCTGGGCCCACGACCAGGAGCGCGGGCGTGTGCTTCTCAGCGTGAACCAGGTGCACGAGATCACGGGCGGGGTGCCCGCGGTGTACGAGTTGCCCCTCGACGTCGACCTCGGACTCGGCACGCAGCGGCGGCGTCACCGCGTGCAACTGACCGCCCGTCGAGCGCTGTTCGAGATCCCCGTCGATGCCGCGCCCCGCTGGGTGCTCGTCGATCCGGAGGCCTGGCTGCCCGTGACGATCACCACCCGCAAGGAGCTGGACGAGTGGCGGGCGATCGCGGAGGAGGCCGGCGTGGTCGGCCGTCGGCGAGCCGTGCGTGCCCTCGCGGAGCCGACCCGCGCAGCAGCAGGCGAGGAGCGCGCGGCTGGCATCGAACTCCTCATCGGGCGGCTGGCCGTCGACGGGAGCGAGGCCGTGCGCTCGGAGGCTGCGCGTTCCCTCGGAGTCATCGGCGGCGACCGCGCGCGGCAAGCGCTCTTGAACTCAGCGACCGACGACCAGGTGAGCGCGGTGCGCGCTCGCGCGCTGCGCAGCCTGTGCGCCGTCGGCGCCGACCCGGAGCTCGCCCAGCTCGGTCGCACGGGCTACAGGCGCCATGCAACAGCGGATGAGGCCGAGGCCGCAGCGCTGCTCGTCGCCTGCGCG
>JAQBVH010000197.1 GCA_027623615.1 Planctomycetota bacterium
TAGAGGGGGTTCGGGAGACGGGCCTCGGGGTGTGTGGAAAGGCCGGGGAGGGGGGGGGCGTGAAATATAGGCCACCTAGTGCGGCCAAACGGAACCACTCGACGGTTCGCGGGACGCCGGGTCAGGCGTCGGCGTCTCCGGTCCTCAGGAGGCACGCCTCGCTCTCGGCGGGTTCCGGAAGGAGTTCCCCTCCACGACGACGACGTGCGCGTGGTGGAGCAGCCGGGCTTCACCTTGGGCAGATGCCCCTTCCGAGGCGTCGCCTTCTACCGCTCGGCCGTCAGCAGCTCGCGAACTCGCTCACGGGTCGCGTCTCGGACGGGTTGCGCGCGGGGTTCGGTCATCTGGTAGGTGCCGGGGGATGCCTCCCCGCGCAGATAGCGGCGCACGGTGGTCCGCGAGATCTCGAGCTTCCTTGAGATCTGCCGGATCGAAACGCCCTGTCCATGAAGCTGCTTACACTCGAGTGCCTGACTCACTTCGATCATTCCTTCTCCGGGGCTGCTGTCGGGTGTCCACCAACAGCTTCCTCGGGCTGGGACCGGGGTGGGTCAGGTTTCGCGTGCCGGGTGGGTCAGGTTTCGTGTACCGCTTCCACCGGGTTGCACAGTTGCCGCCATGTGACGCTTGGTGGACCCTGTGGCCCGTTGCGTGGACCCTGTAGGCTTCGGTATCGAAGTCGGCCCGCACTTGCAGCACCGCCTTGCCCGAAACCCACGCCAGAGAGACCGCCACGTACCCTGGATGGTTGGCGGGGACCCGTGGCCATCCCCTCTCTCTGGCCTCAGATCACCCACAAGAGATCCTGAGACCCCCACTTCCCATGCTCTTGATCTGGATCCTGATTGGCCTCTTCGCCCTCGTCGTCGTCTTGCCCTACATCTTGGGGATGCTGGCTGGGGATGACTACCACGGTCGGATTCGTGTGGCGTTGCCTGCTCCTCCGGAGGACATCTGGCGGGTTCTGAGGGATTGTCAGCGCCATCCCGTCAGTGGAGCCATGGCTCAGTCGGTCACCCTGCTCGAGGAGTCGGGAGCGTGGGTCGAAGATCTTGGGAGGACTCAGCTGCGGGTCACGACCGAGATCGCCGAGGAGCCCACCCACATGATCCTGCAGATCCGGGACCAGGTCGTGCCGATGACGGCACGTTGGGAGATCCACTTGCAACCCGGTGAAGAGGTCGGCGAGACGGAGTGCCGCATTCATAACCGCACCACCATTCGGTCTGGCACTTGGCACAGCCCGGTCTTTCGGCTGATCATGAAAGTGACCAACGCGGCAGACAAGGTGCTCCGCGAATACCTGCGCGGTGTGGCGGGTGACTTGGGAGTCACCGCGCGGGTCATGGACCCAGGGTCTTCCTGATCCTCGGTGGGTGTCAAGATAGTTGCCGCCTCCAGTGAACCAATCATGCTCCGGATCGCACCTCCAGGTTCGGAGCAGGGTTGAGCGTCACGCTGGTCACGGGCGACCACTCTCTGGTCTTGCGCGTCCAGCGCGCGGGATGGCGTTGCCTGGCCTGCTCGTAGACCTCCGCGCGAGCCTCGAGGGACTGCTGGCCTCGTGGCCTTCGTGCCGATCGCTCGGAGTGACGAAGCGGATCGAGCTGTGGAGGTGCCCGTCGTTGTACCAGCGGACGAATCTCCGCGCCCATGCACGGGCGTGTCGGGAAGTCCGGCCGGTACTTTCGCCGTCCGAAAGGCCGACTCGGAGAAGGGTTGTCGTTGGAGACTCTCGGACGTGCTTCTTTCAGGCGGGAGTAGGTTCGTTGGCGAGCCGCGAAGCCACGCCGGCCGATCCGTGCCGGCCGATCCGATGGTCGGCTGGAGCACGGCTCGGCACGTGTCCTACCTATCCATGGCCCGTAGCGGATTACCCCCACTGGTCACCCAACGGATGGGGCGGCACCGCGACGGCTTCGCTGGTGCGGGTGCAGGGCCTCGCGCGCACTTCGGGGACCCCCGGGGTTCAGTACCGTCGAACAACCCCGATGACCACGCCCCGAATCTCGACCTCCTTGGTGTAGATCGGTTTCATGGTGGAATTGGCGGGCTGAAGGCGGATGCGTCCGTTCTCCTTGTAGAAGCGTTTGAGGGTCGCTTCACCGTCCGGCGATACCGCGACCACGATCTCGCCGTTGTTGGCGGTTTCGCGCCGCTCGATCAGGACGATGTCACCGTCGGCGATCGCGTCTTCGATCATTGATTCTCCGGCCACGCGCAGGGCATAGACCTCGCGTCCATCGGGAACGAGGTCCGCCAGGTGAAGTGACTCTGGAGTCTCGATGGCCTCGATCGGAGACCCGGCTGCGATCGTGCCGAGGATTGGGAGGCTTGGACCGCCTCGTTCGCCATCCTGCTCGACCAGCTGCAGCCCGCGACTCACGCCTGGTGCGGCGCGGCGCAGGACATCCTTTCGCTCGAGCTCAGCTACGTGACCGAAGATGGTCACGCGGTTGACGCCGAAATGCTCTGCGATCTCCTCGAGGGTTGGACTCAGGTCGTGCTCCTGGGTGTAGGCCCGAAAGAACTCGAGGATCTGCTTTTGCCTGCGGGTGAGAGGAGCCGTGGTCATCGATGAGGCGGGACGGACAGGGTGCGCGTCCTCCTGCGGGAAGACTGCCTACGGGAGGCTAGGGCGGGTCGCCGGAGGAGCAAGGGTTGCTCCCCCGGCCACTCAGCCGGCGCGCGAGGTCTAGACGACGAACGTACAGGCCACGAGCGCCCCAAAGAAGAGATAAGAAGCGAGGTCAGTGCGAGCTTGGTTTGCGATCCAGCGTGTCATGGCGATTGGAATCCGGTCTGTCTGTGCACTCGGCCGGGGCCGTAGCGAAGGAGTGCGGTTGGGAAGAAGGGCCTCGCGCCGCTGCGCCCGTCCGGGCCGAGGGGGTGGGGACGGGCCCGGGTCTGGGGCGCCGCGGGCGAGGTGGAGTTCCCGGGAGCGAGGCGGGAGGCAACCGCCTCGCCCGGGGTTCGAAGGCCTAACAAGGACCTAATCTATCGGCGCTTTGAAGGCGAACAACACCCAAACGCGGGGTTTGTTAGGGCCCCCTGTTCGTGGGTGGCGTAAGCTCTGACGGGAAAGGGGCTTAGCTGCACCAGGCTTGTGGTGGGGACTTGTGGAAACTCCAAAACGGGCCCCAGGCGCGGCCCCGGTGTGGATCCGGTTGGCCGACCAGTTCCCGTTTGCGCGGGGTGGCCAGCTACTGCCTGATGGGGGTGGTCCGTCCTGTCCGCGTTCCGGGTTGTCCCAGCCGCAGAGTCGCTCCTCGACTCGGAGGTTCACGCGCCGGTCTGGTCCGAACTGCTCGACTGTCTTCTCCCAGCCGGGCCGACTCAGATCCACCCGCTACACTACCGGTCTTCGTGCCCGCGTTTACCGCAACTGCCGACCTGCACCTCGACCGCTACCTGGTGCCCTTCGACCCGCGTCGGGTCCCGCACTATCGATTCGACGTCGTCGTGCTTGGCAGCGGCGCCGCCGGGAGCCTCGCGGCCCTGACGGCGGCCAACCAGGGGCTCGCGGTCGCCCTGGTCACCAAGGCTGCCTTGGGCGAGACGAACACGCGCTACGCCCAGGGTGGAATGGCAGCCGTGCTCGGCATGGAGGACAGCTTCGACGCCCATGTGGCCGATACCCTCGAGGTGGGCTGCGGGCTGAGCGAGCCCGGAGTCGTCCGGCGCGTCGTGGAGGGCGGCCCCCTGGCCGTGCAGTGCCTGCTCGATCTTGGGACCTCGTTCGACCGCACCGAAGGAGGGGCCTTCGCCCTCTCCAGGGAGGGCGGCCACAGCCACCACCGCGTCGTGCATTCCCGCGGCACGGCCACCGGCGAGGAGATTCAGCTCCGTGTCCGCGAAGCCGTCCTCGAGCATGAGGGGGTGAGCACCTTCAGCGAGCAGTTCGTCCTCGATCTGCTCTCCGACGAGGACGATCGGGTGGTGGGCGTGCTCTGCCGGGACGGGCGCGACGAGCGCGTGGCCTTCCTCGCTTCCCAGGTCGTCCTCGCGACCGGAGGTGCAGGTCAGCTCTATCGGGAGACGACCAACCCCGCGATCGCGACGGCAGACGGCGTCGCCATGGCCGTGCGGGCCGGTGCGTCGGTGCGGGACATGGAGTTCGTCCAGTTCCATCCCACATGTCTCTACATCGCGGGTGCGGCCCGCGTTCTGATCTCAGAGGTCCTGCGCGGCGCCGGCGGCGTCCTGCGCGACCGATATGGCCACCGCTTCATGCAGGAGCATCACCCTGCTGCCGAGCTCGCGCCCCGGGACGTCGTCAGCAGGGCAGCTTTCGAGCGGATGGTGGCCACCAACGACACGAGCGTCTACCTCGACCTCAGCGACCTGGACCGGGACCCTCATCGGGTCTTTCCAGGCGTCTCGAGCATCTGCCGCTTCTTCGGCATCGACATCGCCAAGGACCCGATCCCCGTGCGCCCAGGCTGTCACTACCAGGTCGGCGGGCTGTGGGTCGACAAGGAGGGGCGTACCACAGTTCAAGGCCTTTGGGCGGTCGGCGAGTGCTCGAGCACCGGCTTGCATGGCGCCAACCGCATGGGCTCCAACTCCCTGCTCGAAGCGATCGTCTGCGGGCAGTGGGTCGGCAAGGCGGCTGCGGACGCGGCCCGCGAAGTGCCGCAGCGGCTGATCGTTCCGACCAGCCGCCGTGAAGGGCCGCCCGCGCCGCCCGTGCAGGTGAACGTTGCCGACCTGACCTACTCCTTGAAGTCGCTGATGTGGCGTCAGCTCGGGGTGGAGCGCGGCGGAGAGGGCATCGCCGATGCCCTCGACAGTCTGGCCTTCTGGCGTCGCGCGGTGGGGCAGCTGCCCCTGGTCGACGCCGCAGGCTGGGAGCTGGCGAACATGTTGACCACCGCCACCCTGATCGCGCTCGGCGCACAGGCGCGCACCGAGTCCCGGGGCGTGCACTATCGTCTCGATCACCGTGAGGCCGACGACGCCTGGCACCGCCACCTGGTGCAGACGCCAATCTCCAGCGGGGTCGGTGTGCGTGCCCTCGAGCTGCGCAGCGAAGAGCTGTTCGAACAGACGATCCGTTCATGAGTCGTGAACCGCAGCCGACCCGCTCCCCCCTCGAACGTTTCCTGGTCTGTGGGGTGATCCTGCCCGACTTCCCGCCTGAGTTCGATGGGGAGCTCTCGGAGGCGCGCGCGTTGGCCGCCGCCGCGGGGGCCAAAGCGGTGGGAGCGGGCATCGTTCAACGCCGCTCGCGCCCTCATCCCGCGACCCTGATGGGCAAAGGCAAGGTCGAGGAGATCGCCGAGCTGGTCAAGGCGCTCGAGCCCGACGGCGTGCTCGTCGACAACGACCTGACCCCGGCCCAGGGGCGCAACCTCGAGAAGGCTTGGGGCGTACGGGTCATCGACCGGTCCGAGCTGATCCTCGACATCTTCTCGAACCGGGCCAAGACCACTCAGGCCTCCCTGCAGGTCGAGCTCGCCCAGAACGAGTACCTCCTGCCGCGCCTGCGACGCATGTGGACCCACCTCGAGCGGATGGAGGGCGCGATCGGGACGCGCGGTCCGGGGGAGACTCAGCTGGAGACGGACCGGAGGCTGCTCGACAAGCGCATCGCCGACATCAAGGGGAAGCTGGCCGGCATCGAGCGCCGCAAGCAGCGTGAGGTGCGCAGCCGCGCCGAGGAGTTCAAGATCGGCCTGGTGGGCTACACCAACGCCGGCAAGTCAACCCTCCTCAACCGCCTGACGGGCAGCGAGGAGTTCGCGGCGGACATGCCCTTCGCGACCCTCGACACGCGCACCCGCCAATGGATCTTGCCGGACCGGCGCGTGGTGCTCCTGTCCGATACGGTCGGCTTCCTACAGCGGTTGCCGCACCACCTGGTGGCCTCGTTCCACGCGACCCTCGAGGAGACGATCCACGCGGACCTGCTCCTGCACGTGGTCGACGCCTCGCACCCGGATGCTGCCCACCAGATGGCGGCGGTCGAAGAGGTCCTCGGCGAGATCTCGCCCCACCTCGAGCCGGAGATCCTCGTGTTCAACAAGATCGACCGGGTCGAGGACCCCCTCAAGCTGCACCTGCTCCTCGAGGGACGCGACCATGTGGACGTGGCGCACGTGAGTGCTCACACAGGAGATGGGCTCGAGCGCCTGACCCAGCTCGTGATCGCCCGGCTCGACGCCCGCGCCTCCACGGTCGCTGTGCGCGTGCCGGTAACCGACGGGCGTATCGTCGCCCTGGTCCGCTCCAACGGGGCGATCCTGTCCGAGAGCATGGACGAGGCGCAGACCCGCCTCCATTTCCGCCTGCGTCTCTCCCAGGGTGCGTTGGGCATCCTGCGGCGCGAGGCCGGGCCCGGGGTGGAGATCGAGTTGATCGAGGGCCCGCGCACCCCGCCCTCCAGCGACGCGCTCGAGGAGCAACGCCCGTTCTAGTGGTGTGATTCACTCTGATGGGGCACTATCGACGGTTCGTACGGGATGCGCTGCAAGGCGCGCCG
>JAQBVH010000198.1 GCA_027623615.1 Planctomycetota bacterium
AGCTGATGTTCTTCATGGGCGGCAGCGCGGGACCCTCCTCCGAACCGACACGGGTCGAGGCGCTGCCCGAGCCCCTGGCCGACGAGGAGCAGGAGGTGCAGCTGCACCTGCGCGACGTCAACGGCGACGGCCGCGTCGATGTCGTCGCGGTGACCGCCGCGCAGGCGGAGGGCCTGTCGAACCGCGTCTTCCGCGTGCTCGTGTACCACGCGGGCGCCCAGGGCCTCTTCGGGGAGCAGCCCGCGCAGGTCCTGCGCTTCGAGGCGGGCGGCCTGGAGGCGCAGGTCGTCGACGTCGACGACGACGGCCACATGGACCTCGCCATCGAGAAGATCGAGCTGCCCTCCCTCGTTGGCGCGGTCACGGGCATCGAGGTGAAGTTCAGCCACCTCGTCTTTCCAGGCGGCGCGCGAGGCATCGCGCGCAAGCCGCTGCTCTCGTACGAGGAGAGGCACGACGAGGACTCCGCGATCGACCTCGCCGTGAGCCGCACCCTCAGCCACGACTGCGACGGCGACGGCATGGCCGACGTCGTCGCGATCGACCTCGCGGGTGAGATCACCATCCGCCGCGTCCGCGCGCAAGAGAGCCGCCTGCGCGGAGCGACGTGGAAGCTCGACCCCGCGCCCTGGAAGCGCTTCGACGTGGGGGGCTCGATCGAGTCGCTGCGCGTCGCGGACTACAACGGCGACGGGCTGGGCGACATCGTCTCGGCGGGCGAGGACCGGCTGACCGTGCTGCTCTCCGTGCGGCAGGGGAGGGGACGATGATCGCGTTGATCTTGGCAACGTCGCTCCTGGTGCAGGAGCCGTTCATCGAGACGCGCGTTTCCGTCCCGATGACCGGGTCGGGGCTCCTGCTGCGCGACCTGACCGGTGACGGCGCGCTGGACCTGGTGCGCGTCGACCACGCCGGGCTGGCGCTCTTTCCGCTCGGTCCGGACCGCCGCTACCCGGACGAGCCGAGCGCGCGCCTGGGCTGGCCCGCTGGACGCGTGGGCTGGGAGCTGGGCGACCTCGATCAGGACGGCGTCAGCGAGGTGCTGCTGCTCACCGAGGAGCGCGGCGTCGTCGTGCACCGCGTGCTGGAATCGGGCGCGTTCGACGCGGGCACGAGCGTCCTGGACGAGACCGCGCAGCTCCCCGCGGGCGTGAGCCGCGTGCACTTCGTTCGTGACGTCGACGGTGACGCTCGCCCCGACCTGGTCCTGCCGGGCGCCCGCGCGCACCGCATCTTCCTGGCACGGGCGGAGGGCTTCGCGCCGCCGATCAAGGTCGCCTTCGACCTGCAGGCCAGCGTGCAGATGGGCGACCCGAGCCGCCTGGGCACGAGCTTCGGGCAGGACGTGCGCGTGCCCTGGTTTCGCATCGAGGACGTGGACGGTGACGGGCGGCCGGACCTCGTCTCGGAGACCGAGCAGCGCATCGCCTTCCACCTCGCGAGCCCCGAGCTCTCGAGCGAGCCCACCTGGATCCTCGACCTCGAAGCCCTCCGCGCGGAGCTGCCCAAGCGCAAGGGCATCGACCTCGACAACCTGCTGTCGGCGCTCGACGAGCGCGTGACCTGGCAGGTGGCCGACCTCGACGGCGAGGCGCCTAACGACCTCGTCATCCTCCTGGGCTCCAAGTTCCGGGTCTATCTCGGCGGGACGCGCAGCGGTCCCGAGGGCACACCCAGCCAGGTGCTCAAGTCGAGCGGCAACGTGCTGCTGACGTTCCTACGCCAGGCCGAGGGCGACGCGCTCCCCGACCTGCAGATCCTGCGCGGCGAGCGCATCTCGGTGTCGCGCGTGATCCGCTCGGTGATCCTGGCCAGCTCGTTCGACTTCGACATCTTCACCTACCGCAACGAGGGCGGCACGTTCAGTCGCAAGCCCACGCGCCGCAACGTCGTGACCTTGAAGGTCCCGCGCCTGCTCGACTTCATGGACGAGGAGGACGGCGGCCTGGCGCTGGAGCTCGAGGCCCAGTTCGACCTCCCAACCCAGCGCCTGCCGCGCATCCCAGGGGCGCCCGCGGCGGGGGACGACGTGGTCGACCTCGTCGATGGCGAGCTGGTCGTCTACTCCGGCTGCGCGCCCGCGGCCTCGTTCCT
Source organism: Planctomycetota bacterium (assembly GCA_027623615.1). GTDB lineage: Bacteria > Planctomycetota > UBA1135 > UBA1135 > JALWOP01. The sequence continues at coordinate 2,095 of JAQBVH010000198.1, forward strand.
GGAGTCGCTGGAGAACGCCGAGGAGTTCGCGCCCGGTGCCTTCGTGGAGGGCTTCTTCCTGCGCGACTTCGACGCCCGCGGCGACGGCGCCTCGCGCAGCCTCGACTTCGGCGACGTCGAAAGCTTCGACTTCGCGCCGGCCGCGGTACTGCGCCGCTCCGCCGCGGGCGCAGCGCCACAGCTACGCTACCCGCTGGCGTTCGACACCGAGGAGCTCGAGGAGCTGTTCACCCGTGACCTGGACGGCGACGGCCGCTCCGACGTGATCGTTGTCGGAGAGGTGTCGGGCAAGTGGGTCGTGCAGCTGCTCGTGCGCGTCGAGTAGCGCTGCTGCCGGACATTCGCGCCCGCGCTACATTCGCCGCTCCAGCCGCTGCGCGAACCCCTGCGGCTCCTCCAGGAACCACGCGCGCCACTCCTTCTCGAACTGGTCGATTGGCTTGCCCAGCGCCTTGGCGAACACGTGCTTGCCGCGTTGGCCGCTGCGCGTCTGCTTGAGGAGGGATTGAAAGCGGCCCTGCTCGATGAGGTACTGGACGACCCAGGTGCTCTTGAGCAGGTCGTTCTCCACGATCACGCCCTCCGCGGGCTCCATGGAGTCACTCCAGGGCGGATCGCTGCCCTTGCGCGCGAGCGCGGCGAGGAACTCGCGCGACTCGGGCAGGCTGGTCTTCAGGATGCGCCACACGGCCTTGGCGTCGGCGATGCCCTCGCGCGCCTCGTCCGGCGAGCGGGTCTGCGCGCCGGCGCCGCCGAAGGTGGCGAAGATCGGGGGGCAGGGGGCGCCCCAGAAGTCGAGGCAGACGCCGTTGAGGTGACCGGCGGTCAGGCTCGGCTGGACGTTCGTGCCGACGTCCTTGCGCCAGAGCTGCAAGAGGAGGCACGACTGGAAGGACGGGGTCGTGGGCCAGCCGCCGAACACGCGCCGCTGGTTGTCGAAGAGGTGGTCGACGCCCGTCGCGACGAGCTCGAGGCTGTGCTCTCCGAGCTCCCCGCGCTCGACCAGGGACCTCGCGAAGGGTCCGAACTGCCCAGGATTGGCGAGCCAGATGACCTCGCAGATCGTGTTCTCGCGGACAGGAGTCAGGCTCCCGCTGGACAGGTACCTCGAGTATTGGAACGCGCGGACGACCTGCGTGAGCGCGGCCTCGACCTCCTGCGCGGGGCGGTCGGAGTGCACGAGCAGGCCGCCCGCTCGCACCTGGATGGCGCCCTTTGCGAAAGCCAGGAGCGCCTCGCTCTCGGAGCGATCGACCTCGAACGTCACCTCGACCTCGTCCGCCTGTTCGCGGGCGGCGCGGCGCCGGCGGCCGAGCTCAGCGATCCGCAAGGTCTGGTCCGTGGCCCAGCCGCCGGCCTCGAGCGTGTGCCCGAGCATGGTGTGGGCCCTGGCGTTCTCGTCGTCGAGGGCGAGGATGGCCCGCGCCAGCGGCTCGCGGTCCTGGGGCGCGACGTCGATGAGGCGCGGCTCCCAGGTGGCCGCGAGCTCGTACGCCACCTTGGCGAGGTGGCGCAGCTTGGCGCGCGACACGGACTTGCTCTCGTTCTTCAGCGCGGCGCCGACCCAGCGCAGACGGGAGGGCGAGAGCTCGAGGGCCGGCTCGCCGACCGACTCGAGGAGCTCGGTCAGACGACGCACCTCGTCCGTGAGGCCGGCCTCGACCACCTCCTCGATCAGGTCCCGCAGTGGCACCCGATCCGCGAGTGGGAGCAAGGGCTGCTGGGCGCGGGCTGGGGCGGCCAGGACGAGGGCCAGGAGGAGTGGAGCAAGACGCATGGCTGCCCACGGTAGCAGCCGCGCTGGTCCGGTTACGCGGCGGCGGGTCAGCGCTCGCGCAGGTGCTCGGGCACGGGTTCGGACTCGAGGGTCAGGACCCAGTCGCAGCCCGACCCCTTCGCCGCGCGCTGGAGGATGCGGCATGAGCTCTCGTTCTTACCGGGCCCGACCAGCTTCGGCCGTCCACCGAGGGCCTCGTGGTCGAGGTCGTAGAGGCTGCGCTCGCGACCGGAGCGATCCCGGGACTTGGTGGCCCGGAGCGTCGCCAGGATCGGCTGGAAGCCCATCTCGGTGCAGCCGGGCAAGGGCGATCAGGAGGAGGGAGAGGCGCAGCATGATCGGAGCGAACGTCGCGGCGGTGCGCGCTGTTGGGGTGAACCGCGGGGTCTCAGTGCCAGACGCCAGGTGCCTCGTGGCCGGTCACGTCGACCCACTCCTGGTAGGTGCCGTTGAAGACCAAAGGCTTTCGGGCGACATCCTCTCCGCCGCCGGAGAGGTCCAGCACGCGGTTGGCCATGCCGCGCAGGAAGGTGCGGTCGTGGGAGACGAACAGCATCGTGCCCTCGAACTTGGCGAGGCTCTCGATCAGCATCTGCTTGGTGACCAGATCGAGGTGGTTGGTCGGCTCGTCCAGCACCAGGAAGTTCGGCGGATCGAACAGCATCTGCGCCAGGACGAGGCGTGAGCGCTCGCCCCCAGAGAGGACGCTGATCGGCTTGTCGATGTCATCCCCGGGGAAGTCGAAGCAGCCGAGCAGGTTGCGCTTGGAGGGCGTGGTGGCGCCGGGGAAGGCGTCGTCGATCTGCTCCCAGACCGTGAGCTCGGGGTCGAGCACCTCGAGGGCGGACTGCGCGAAGTAGCCGATCTTGAGGCTCGCGCCGAGCTTGACCTCTCCCGCGTTCGCCTCGACGGCGCCGACCACCATCTTGAGCAGGGTCGTCTTGCCGGCGCCGTTGACACCCATGACACACCAGCGCTCGCCGCGCTTGACCTCGAAGTCGAAGTCCTCGTAGATCACGCGCTCACCGTAGCTCTTCGAGACCTGCTTGAGGGCGACGACGTCGTTGCCCGAGCGCGGCGGCGTGCGCATGTTGAAGGGCACGAGCACGCGCTTGCGGGGGGGCTCGAGCCGGTCGATCTTGTCCAGCTTCTTGACCCGCGACTGGACCTGGGAAGCCTTCGCGGCGTTCTTCTCGAAGCGCTCGATGAAGCGTTCCTCCTTGCGCAGCATGGCTTGCTGCCGTGCGAAGGCAGCAGCGCCCTGCTCCGCGCGCAGCGCGCGCGTCGCCTCGTAGGCGGCGTAGTCGCCCGTGTTGCTGATGAGCGTGCCCTCGTCGATCTCCACGATGCGCGTGACGATGCGGTCCATGAACTCCCGGTCGTGGGAGGTCATCAGGATCGCCGCGGGGGAGTTCTTCAAGAACGTCTCGAGCCAGACGATCGACTCGATGTCGAGGTGGTTGGTGGGCTCGTCGAGCAGCAGCACCTCGGGCTCTCCGATGAGGACCTGCGCGATGGCCACGCGCATGCGCCAGCCGCCCGACAGCGCCGACATCGGCCCCTCGATCTGCCCGTCGTCGAAGCCGAGCCCGTGCAGGACCTCGGTCGAGCGCGCGACGAGCTCGTAGCCGCCGCGCTGCTGGTACTCGCCCTGCACGTCGCCGAAGCGCTCCACCAGCGCGTCGAGCTCGTCCATGCGCTGCGGGTCGGCCATGGCCTGCTCGAGCTCCTCGAGCTCGTGGTGCAGCTCCCCGAGGCTGCCGCAGCGCGCGATGGCCTCGTCGAGGACGCTGCGCTCGCTCGACTCACCCGCGTCCTGGCGGAAGTAGCCGAGGGTCAGGCGCCTCGGGACGAGCACCTCGCCGCCGTCGGGCTCCTCCTCGCCGACGATCAGGCGGAAGATCGTCGACTTGCCCGCGCCGTTGGGCCCGACCAGCCCGACCTTCTCTCCAGGGTTGAGCTGGAGGGAGGCCTCGTCGAGCAGGACCTGACGGCCGTAGTGTTTGGAGATGCCGGCCAGGGAGATCATGGGCGGCGAACGATACGGGACTGCCGGGGTCCTTGCTACGTGGCTCGATCCTGGACGGGGTCGCCGGATGAGCTCCGGGAGGGGCGTCCTCGACGTGCCCGTGCCGGTAGACTTCCGGCCCGGCCATGCGTGTCCTCGTCACCTCGCCCGTCTTTCCGCCCGACCTCGGCGGTCCGGCGGTGTACGTGCCCTCGGTGGGGCGCTTCCTGACCGAGCGCGGCCACCGGGTGAAGGTGATCGCCTTCTGCTCGGATCCGAACCCCCAGGGCTACCCATTCGAGGTCGAGGCGATCTCGCGCGGCTCCACGCCGGTGCGCTACCTCAAGGCCTTCTGGCGGGTCTTCCGCGCGGCCAAGCACGTGGACGTCGTCTACGTGAACGAGCACCTGGCGCTCCTGCACGTGCTCGCCGCCAAGCTGCGGGGCAAGCCGGTCGCGATCCGGATCATGGTCGACGGGTCCTGGGAGATCGCGCACCGCAAGGGCTGGTGCGGCGGCGACGACATCGTGACCTTCCAGGGCAAGCAATACGGCTGGAGGGTGCGCCTGACACGCTTCCTGCAGAGGCGCTGGTGGGGCT
>JAQBVH010000199.1 GCA_027623615.1 Planctomycetota bacterium
GGCCGAAGCTGATCATTCTCGACGAGCCCTTCTCCGGGCTCGCCCCGGTCAATGTCGAGCTCCTGCGAGCCGCGATCAAGGGCCTGCGCGAGCAGGGGTCGACGGTGATCTTCTCGACCCATGACATGAGCACCGCCGAGCAGATGTGTGATCGGGTGTTCATGATCTTCAAGGGCGACAAGGTCCTCGACGGGACGCTCAAGGAGATCCAGGGCGAGCACGGCCAGGGCACGCTGCACGTGCGCACGGACGGCGGCGTGGCCGCCCTCGAAGGGATCGACGGGGTCGAGTCGGTGCTCGACCTGGGCAACGTGCAGGAGGTGCACCTGAACGGCGACCCGCAAGAATTCCTGCGCACGCTGACTGCGCGCACGGCTGTCCACCACTTCGAGGAGACCCAGCCCACCTTGCACGACATCTTCCTGCGCATCGCGGGCGCCGATGCCGTCAAGGCCGCAGCCGAAGAGGAGGCCGCCTGATGGACAAGGTCCTCGCTGTCGCCCGGGCCGAGTTCCTGCAGGCGATTCGTTCCAAGGCATTCCTGATCGGCCTCCTCATGATGCCGGTGCTCATGGGTGGCTCGATCGTGGCTCAGATCTTCTTGAAGGATCAGGTGGACCTGACCGAGCGCCGCTGCGCGATCGTCGACCCCACCGGGGAGGTCTGGCCCTTGATCGAGACCCAGGGGTCCGAACGCAACGACGCGGTGGGCGTCAAGAAGGGTGGGATCTGGGAGATCGACGAGGACGGAGCGCGGAAGCAGAAGCGCCCCAAGATCGTCTTCGAGCGCCACTTTCCCGCGGAGGGAGAGGAGACCGAGATGGTCCTCAGCGACAAGGTGCGCGACGGGGACCTCGACGGCTTTCTGATCCTCGGCAAGGAGATCCTCGACAAGAACGCGGAGGTCGGCGAGCGCCCCGCCGCCTACCACACGAACCAACCAACGTTCACGGAGCTGCCCAACTGGCTGCAGGGCGTGGTCAATGGCAAGGCCCTGACCGATCGGTTCGTCGCCGCCGACATCGATCAGAAGATCGTCGCGCGGCTGAGCAAGCCGATCAACGTCGAGACCTGGGGCCTCGCCTCCAGGGACACCAGCGGCGAGGTCAAGGGCGCGAAGAAGGAGAACAAGCTGCGCACCTTCCTCGTCCCGGCCGCCGCGATGTTCCTGCTCTTCATGCTGGTCATGACCAGCGCGCCGGCGCTGATGAACCAGGTGCTCGAGGAGAAGATGCTGCGCATCTCCGAGGTGCTCGTCTCTGCCGTCAGCCCGTTCCAGCTGATGATGGGCAAGCTCGTCGGCGGCGTGCTGGTCACGCTGACCCTCGGTGGCCTCTACCTCGGCGGTGTCGTCTGGGCAACGAACCACTACGGAGTGGCGGACCTCGTCCCAGTCTCGATGTACATCTGGTTCCTGTTCATGCTCGTCCTGGCCCTGCTCATGTACGGCTCGGTGCTGTCCGCCATGGGCTCGGCTTGCCAGGAGCTGCGCGACGCTCAGAGCATGATGATGCCGGCCATGCTCCTGATCATGATCCCGCTCTTCGCCTGGAACGCCGTGCTCGAGTCACCGAACGGCACGGTCGCGCGCGCCTTGACCTTCCTGCCGACGGCGACGCCCATGGTCCTCTTGCTGCGGCTGGGCACGCCGCCCGGTCCGCCGCTGTGGGAGGTGATCCTCGCCACGGTCCTGTGCCTGGCGGCGACGGTCTTCTTCGTCTGGGCCAGCAGCAAGGTGTTCCGCATCGGCGTTCTGTCCCAGGGACAGACCCCGAGCTTCAAGGCCATGATCGGCTGGGTCTTCACGAAGAACTAGGAACCGCTTCGGGGGCGCAGGACACCTGCGCCCCCGTCACTCGGACGGCCCGACCAGGACGCCGTCCGCTCCCTCCCATTGCGTCGCCAGGTCCGCGCGCAGCAGCAGGTTGAGATGCCGCCCGACGCCTCCGGCACGCAGGAGCGTCACCGTACGGTAGGCCTCGGCCAGCGCTGCGGCGGCCGGCCCCTCGGGCAAGGGATACCCGAGCACGTCGCGCTCCTCCGGGGGCGAGGCCAACCAGGCGGCGACCGACCGCCGCGCGAGCACCCTCCTCGAGAGCACCTGGTGGTGGAGGTGGATGGCCTCGACCTGCGCTGCGAGGGCCGGCTCGAGGGAGGTGCGCCCGAACAGGATTGGTCCCTCGGTCGGGTATCTGGTCACCGATCGATCGTTGAGCCCGGTCAGGTCGAGCAATCCCAGCTCCGGCACGACGAACCCTGCTATCTGCAGATGGCGCGAGGCGAGCGTGCCTCCGGGGAGCCGCCCACTCAGGGCCTCGAGCGCGCGCACCTCCCCTGCGTAGTCCCCGAGCGAGAGCCCTGCCACCGGCCCGAGGGCGGCCGGAGCGGTCGGGACGATCTGGCCGGCGCGGCCGAGCACCACCAGGCCGAGGACCAGCACTGCGCGAGGGCTGCGACTGGCCAGGTCGATCCAGGTCGCTGTCCCCACCAGCAAGGCGGGCACGAGTAGGCGCGCGCCCGCATAGCCGTCGCCTCCGCTGAGGACCACTGCGGCGATCAGCACCGGCCCCAGCCAGGCCAGCCCGAGCTCCCCCCGTCGCGCGGCGGGCACGAGCGGAGCCGCGAGGGTCGCGCACAGCAGCAGTGCGACCAGGGCTTGCCACGGATCGTGCGGGACGAGGAAGTCGGCGACGTAGCGGACGCCGTCAATCACCTCGGACCAACGCTCGTCCGCGGCTTTGGCCGTGAACGTCTGCGGCACGACAGCCCGAAACAGCAGCAGACGCAGCAGGGTCACGAACCCGAGCACCGAGCCCACGCTGACGCAGCGACCCCGGTGATCGCCCGGCGTGACCACGCTCCAGACCAGGGGGACCAGCACCAGCTCGGGGCGCGCGGCCAGGGCGAGCGCCGTCAGGGCTGCGAGTTCGCCGCGGCCGAGGTTCGGTCGCAAACGCAGGATGAGGACCACCAGGGTGAGCACCACGAGCGGCACCTCGAGCAGGTAGTTCGTCCCCTCGGCGAAGCCCGGAGTCCAGACAAGGGCAGCCAGCCCGATCAGGGCCGGGACCAGGCGCCCACCGGCCAGGCGCCAAGCCACCGCAGCACAAGCACCGCAGGCGGTCAGGTAGAGCGCCAGAGAACCCCACCAGGCTGCCCGCAGTCCATCCCCGGGGGCGACTGCGAGGAGCAGCGCCTTGAACCCCAGGTCGAGTGGGCTGGTGAATCCCTCGAGACGACCCTCACCGAGTTCATGGGCCAGGGCTCCTTGCTCGATGAGGTTGCGCGCGTAGGTGAGGACGATGAAGACGTCGTCCGTGCTCCCGGGCCGGGCGGCGGGAAGCGCCAGCCACCCTAGCAGCATGCCCAGGGGAACCAGCCAGGCTGGAGTCGATCGAAGGGTCGGGGTCACCAGTGCGGATGCTAGTCGAGGCGGCGACCCCGTTGGGGCGCCGGGGCCCGCGGCGGATGCGTGCTCGTCCTCGCGCGCCACACCGGACCGAGTGGGAACTGCGGCTGCTTGGGCCCCAAGCGCCCTACGGTCACAGCCGTCTTCCTGAAGCTCGCACCCAGGTGACAGGGGCACCACTTCACGACCGGCTGCCCCAGAACGAGTGCCGGTCCGGTATTGTCCGACCCGGCGCGAGGTATCGCGCCCAGCCGATCGCTGCTCCAGAGCGAAAGCGCACACCAATTCCGAGGCGCGGAGCGATGATTCGCGCCCGAAACCTGGGTTCCAACCACCCAGTCCGTTGCCGGAGGGCCCTGGCCCCCATAAAGTTGGCAAGCCGCCATGGCACCTAGCAACCCGGAACGGAGTTTGCCTCCGTCCTGGCGCTGCCATTCGTCTCATCCACGGAGGGCTTCGGATCCATGGCCAGGACCCCCCATACAACCCCGGGACTCCCGATGCGATTGCAAACCGTCTCCCGACGTTTCGCCGCCAAGCTGACCGCCCCCAAGCTCGCGACCTGCGGCTTGGCCGCCCTCGTGGCCCTCAGCGCTGGCTGCAACTCCGCCTCCTCCGTGGAGATCACACCGAACGCTCCCGGCTCGATCGGCCAGAACCCCGAAACCGGTCGGTTCTTCATCGTCGACGAGAGCAAGGCCGGCCTGGCGACCCAGGTCCGGATCGTGCGCGTCGCGTGGGGCCGTCTGGTGGACGTGTATGGCCGAGACCACGAGAACAAGCGCTTCCTCATGAACGAGGACTTCGTGATCTCGCCGAGCCTCTCGACCAACGAGTCCTACTCCTTGGAGACGAACCCGGTCACGGCCTCGGAGACCCTCACGATCGAGGTCCAGGTTGCGGATGCCTTCGGCCTGATCGATGCGGGGGTCGACGCCTACCACGCCCTCCTGCTGCAGTCCGAGCAGAACCTGGAGCCGCTCTTCGACAACGGGCTCAACGGCTCGGGCTTCTTCTCGATGCTCCCGCGCAACGCGACGGCCGTGCTGCAGTTCGACGACCTGATCAGCGAGGCCACCCTTGACAACACGACGGTCCGCACCGTGGTCGGCACGCCGAGCGTGCTGCCCTACGAGGCGCGCCTCATGATCGACAAGAACCACGGCGACCTCTCCGAGCACGACGGCGTCTCCGGTTTCGAGTTCTACACCAGCCGAGTCCTGGTCGACATGACCGTGTCCGAGCTCGAGTCCTTCCAGGCCGTGCCGCCGCTGCCGGTCAACACCCTCGGCCTGCCGCCGAGCGTGAACTCGAACCTGTCGAACGCCCAGATCCGGATTCCGACCAAGAAGATCCCCAACCAGGGCCAGGATCGCATCCTCGAGAACCCCTCGGGTCACGGCCTGACGACCACCAACAACGGCAGCGTTGACTACAGCTCGCCCTTCCTCCCCGTGGCGCGCGCCTTCCGCTCGGGCGGACAGACCGAGGTCACCTCCGACCCCTACAACGGCTTCCTGAGAGACTTCCTGCCGCCGCGCGTGGTCGGCGTCCAGAACGGCGCGATCGTGAAGGGCCCGGGCGGGACCTCGATCGAACTCACCGACCTGGGCAACCTGGAGTTCGTGGTGCGTCAGTACAACTTCCAGTCGTCCTTCTGCTCGCAGGAGCCGGCCCTCGGGGACATCATTTCCCAGCCCGGCGTCTTCGCCGAGGTGATCAACCCCCTGCCGGCCCCCGGCCAGGGTGACGAGGTGCGCGACATTCACGTGCGCCTGATCTCGTTCCCCTCGGACTGGGTCAACGGTGCAGCCACCTGGGTCAACGTCGGCGAAGGCCCGGCCCAATTCCTGAGCCCGTACATCCACGCCGAGGACCAGGGTCGCGCCGCGTGCTTCCTGACGATCACGCCCCAGGCGAACGACGTCAATTCGCCCACGACGAACATCGAGAGCACGGCCACCGTGCGCGTGCGCTTCAACGAGCCGATGGACCCGGACCGGGTCAACGCGTTCGATGCCGTCACCCTCACCCGCGTTCCGAACCCCCAGCAGACCTACGACTACGTGGTCGGGGAACTGGCACACTCGATCGACCTGCACGAGTATCACTTCCTGCAGAGCCTGCCCCTCGACCACGACCTGGGCGAGAACGAGAGCTACTACCTGAACCTGGTCGCGGGCCACCCGGACAAGGACATCATTCGTGGCCCCGTGGACCTGGCTGGTAACGAGCTGTTCGAGACCTTCCCGCAGGTCGAGTTGATCCTGAAAGACACGACCCTGGCCAGCGACAACGGCGGGCGGGTCTCCTTCTTCACGACCGCGGACGAGGAGTACCCCATCGGCAACTCCACTACGAAGACCCTGCCCGAGTGGGCTGGCCAGCACCTGTTCGACCTCCAGCGCGGCGTGATTCGCCCGCGCCCCGTGGTCCACTTCCAGGGCCTCGTGGATCGCACGAGCAACCCGTTCGTCGCGGCGATGGCCGGCACGCTGGTCGGCCAGACTGCGCCGCTCTCCAACTTTGGCTCCAAGACCCAGTTGGTCTGGCGCTACCTGGACATGGGGCTCGACCTCTACAAGCAGGTCCCGCCCCTGGAGGACATGGTGTATGAGATTCAGCCCACGACCTTCAACATCGATGTCGAGGGCCTCAGCTGGGCCCCCTTCGGCGGTGAGGTCGTGCCTGACTCCTTCACCCTGTTCGAGATGCGGCTCAACCACAGCAAGTTCTTCCCTGACGAGAGCGGCGCCACCTCCTCGGGCCTGGTCGACATCTACGACAACAACTTCCTCAACGCGATCGAAGATCCCCAGTACGTGGTTCACCCCCGCTTCGAGGGCTACAACGTCAACCCGGGCGACATCTATGTCGCCAACGGCGACCTGAAGCTGATTCCCTTCCCGATGAACTTCCAGGTGTCGCCGGACGACTACCGCTACTACACCTGGCGAGACACCGGCAAGCGCACCCGCGGTGGCCCGGACGTCTCGGGCGTCCCGCCGGAGTACTACTACACGATCACCGGCGACGCGCG
>JAQBVH010000200.1 GCA_027623615.1 Planctomycetota bacterium
CCAAGGTGGACAAGGCGACGAACACGATCACCGTCGAAGGTGACGGCGTGAACGAGTTCACACTGCACTTCTCCGACGCCGTGGTCGACCTCTCGAAGGAGATCACGGTGATTGCGAACGGTCTGGAGTCCAAGGACAGGATCGAGCGCTCGTTCCGCGAGACGATCCGGAACATCTACTACGCCTCGATCGATCCGGGCAAGGTGCTGGTCGCCTCCAAGCCTTATCACCTGCCCACCGTCGGCGGCGGCGGCGAGGACGACGGCAAGTAGAGCCCCCGCGAGCCAGCTGGCACTCACATCGCCAGGGCCGCCGCGGGAGGGGAGCGGCCGGCGCGTGAGCGCTGGACGGAGCACAGCATGTTGCACCTGATCCTGGTCGTAGCCCTCGCCGGTGCCGGCACGATGACCGTCGAGCTGGCCGCGGTTCGCCTGCTCGCCCCCTGGTTCGGTACGTCGAGCCAGGTCTGGACGAACGTGATCGGCGTCGTGCTTCTGGCGTTGTCCCTCGGCTACATGCTGGGCGCCCGCATGAGCAGCTGGAAGGAGCCGCGCCGACGAATGGGGCAGGTGCTCGTGGTCGCCGCAGCCCTGACTGCCTGGCTGCCCGCGGGAGCTGGTCCCGTGGCCGAGCTCTTCCTGCCGGAGGGTCTGGCGCTCGATCAGGCGGCGGGCCTCTTCGTGTGGGGCAGCCTCGCCGCGAGCTTCCTGCTCTTCTTCCCTGCAGCGGCCACCCTGGGCTGCGTCGGACCCTTGGCGGTGGAGGAGCTGAATCGTCTGCGCGGCGGCGGCGCCGGGGAGGCCGGCGGGCGGATCCTGGCCGCGTCGACCCTGGGAAGTCTGGCGGGCACGTTCGGGACGACCCACCTGTTCCTGCCCGAGCTCGGGCTGAACGCGACCTTCCTCGGAGCTGGGGTCCTCTTGGCGCTGTGCGGGGTCTCCCTGCTCGGCACGAAGCCCGGACCCGCGGGGCTGGCTGCCGGGGTCCTGGTGCTGGCTGCGCTCCCGCTTGCCCGGCAAGCCGAGCGCAGCGCAAGCAAAGACGGTGTGCGCGTTGCGACCGTGGAGTCGGCGTACCAGCACCTGGAGGTGGTGGAGTTCCGCACCGATGCGGGCGAACCAACCGCCCGCTGGCTGCAGGTCAATGAGAGCTTCGACTCCTACCAGTCGATCTGGAAACCCGACAAGGGGCTCCTGGGGACGGGCTACTACTACGACTACTTCACGCCGCCCCTCCAGTGGGACGGCGGCGGCGAGCGCTGGCGGGTGCTCGTCCTCGGCCTCGGCGCAGGGACGGCGGTGCGCGTGCTGGAAGGGGTCATGCCGGACGGGCTGGGCCTCGACACGGTCGGCGTCGAGATCGACCCGGAGGTCGTCGCGCTGGGGGTAGCGAAGTTCGGACTCGAGCGCGGTGTGCCTGGACGCCAGGTGCTCGCGGGTATGGACGCACGCGCGGCGCTGCGAGTGGTCGAGGGGCCCTTCGATCAGGTCGTGCTCGACTGCTACGCCAACAACATGGAGATCCCGGCCCACCTGTGCACTCGGGAGTTCTTCGCCGAAGTGGCCGCAGTGCTACGGCCCGGCGGCTGGGTGACGGCCAACGTGGGCGGCTTCGGAGTCGAGGACCCGGTGGCCGAGTCGGTCGCCGCTACGTTGGCGGCAGGCCTTGGCGAGTCGGTCGTGATCGCGAGGGTTCCCAGCTCGCGGAACGTGATGGTCTACGGGCGCCGCGACGGCAGCGTGCCCGGACCGGGTGATGCTGGGTTCGAGCTCTTTGGGGTGCTCGCGCGCCTCACCCCACCGCTGAGCTTGCCGGGTGCTTGGAGGCCGGTGACCGCAGACGATGCGCTCGTGTTGACCGACGACCGGAACCCGATCGACCGGCTCCAGCTGGCCTCGATCGCTGCGGGGCGGGAGCGCTTCCTCCGATGATTCTCGCGAGCCTCCTGCTGACCGTGTGTGGTCAGGACCTCGAGCTCGAGGCCAAGACCCTGCGCGGTGAGGGGCGCTACCTCCAGGCCCTGGAAGTGGCGGCCAACCTGCCCGAGGATCGCGCCCGCTTGCACCGGTTGCTGATTCTCTGGACGGGCGGTGACCTGGGCGGTGCCTTGCGCGAAGCGCTGGCACGCCCGGACGACGGTCGCATCGACGCGACCCAGCGCGAACTCTGCAGCTGCGGCACGCGGCTGGCGTTGCAGCTCGGTGAGGTCGACCTGGCTTGTGAGTTCGTCGACGCTTGGGAGCAGCAGGTGTTCGAGGCCACCGATCTGAGCAGCGCGGAACGACAGAGCTGGATCGATGGTTGGGCGCCAGGAACAGGCGTCGCCGCAGCACGGGAAGAGGCCCGCGCCCTCGCCCAGCGGCTGGACGGCGCGGAGCGGGGCACCGACCTCGCGCGAGGGACGACCCTCGGTCTGGGCGCCCTCGTCCTGATCTCGCTCGGCTGGCTCTCGCGTCGCTGAGTCCCAGGTCGCGCCCGCCTTGCAGGCTCGGGGCTGCGCCCACTGCGCGTGTCGTCTAGAGCAGGTCGAGGATGCCCTTGCCGCCCATCGCGTCGTACAGCGTCGGCGGCGCCTGCCACCAGAGAACGTCGGCGGCGATCTTGGAGTTCCAGGGGAAGCGCTCCTTGTCGCCGATCATGCCCAGGGCGACCGCGGCGTAGGCGCGGGTCGTGTCGTTCTCACGCTCGTTGCCCAGCACCTCGAGCAAGCCGGGGACCGCGCGTGCGTCGCCGACGAAGCCGAGCGCCCAGGTCGCAGCCAACTGTTCGAAGAGCTTGTTCGAGCGGCGCAGGCGCGAGACCAGGGCGGGGCCTGCGGACTTCTCGCCGAGCAAGGCCATCGCGATGGCTGCTTCGCGGACGAGGCCAGGCCGGTAGGTGACCGAGCTGACGAAGCGACCGAGGACGGCGATGGCCTCCTTCGCGTTCATCATGCCCAGCGCGATCATCGCGTTGGCGCGCGAGTTCTCGTCTCCGTTCTGGGTGCGCTCCATGAGCGCGTTGGTCGCGCGGCGCTCGGCCATCAACCCGAGCGCCGTGGCGATCGCGCCCTCCTCGGAGGGGGAGCCGGGCTTGCTGTAGGCGTCCATCATCGCGAGGCGCAGGCCCTCGGACGGGTCGTGTCCGGCGGCGACGTTGCCGCGCTCCAGGAGCCCGATCGCCAGCGCGGCCCACGGGCGTTGGGATGTGCCTCCGCGGGAGAGGATGCGCATCAGGAGGGTGCGCGCATCGGATGGGGCCGAGCCAGCCAGCCCTTCGCCCTCACGACCACAGGCGCGACCGAGGGCAAGCAGGGCCAGGTGACGCGAGAGTCGGTCCCCGCCATCCTCGATCGTCGCGGTCAGGGCGTTGCGCAGGCGCTGGTCCTCGGGGTCCTGATCGTTGTCCGCGAGCAGGCCGGCCGCGAGCAAGATGCCGTGCTGGATGACCTCCTGGTCCTTGGTGCGCTTGGAGAGCACCTCGGTGAACGAGGCCGCGATGCGCTGCTTCCACGAGGCGTGGGCCCCGTCGGAAAGGCGGTCGAGGGGCACGGCCAGGTAGGCCTTCGTGCGCGCCGAAAGACGCCGGTCCTGCCAGTGCTCGAAGAGGAAGGCGAGCTGCCCCTCACGGCTCTCGCCCACCCGAGGCGCGCTCCGTGGATCCGGCTCACCCTCGCTGGGCGCCAGACGCACGAGGCCCATCCCGATCACGGCCGCGATCATGCGATCCCGCGTGGGCTGATCGCCGAGGGCGATGGCCTCGGCGAGGTTCATCACCACGAAGCTACGCACCGCCTCCGCCTTGGCGCGGTAGCCGATCAACCCGAGCCCGTAGGCTGCAAAGGCCTGGGTGCGGTCGGGGACCGAGCCACGTCCGGCGGCCTCGCGACCGGCGCTCCGGTCGAGCATCAGGTCGGCGAGCAGGGGCGCGGCCTCCGGTTGGGCGAGGACGCCGAGGGCCACGGTGGCCGTCTCGTGCACCTCCTGGTTCCTGTGGCTGACCCACTCGTGCAGGACCTTGGCGATGCGCGGCTCACGGTCTGGGTGGTCCCCGATCTTGGCCAGGGCCAGGAGGACACCGGTGATGATGTCCACGTCCTTCTGACGCTCGAGCGCGGCCAGCAGGGCAGGCACCACCTGGTCGTGCAGGAGCGCCTCGTCCGGTCGCATCCCGACGCCCCAGCGCCCGCTCGTGCCCTTGCCCAGGAAGAAGTCGTCGAACCCGGTCTCGGAAGGTCCGCCGGCGAAGACCGCGTCCCGCAACGCGAGGTAGCGGTCCCGGTTGAAGGACCACCACTGACTCCACGCGGCGGGGTCGGTGTCCGCGAAGCCGCCCGTGTTGCTGCTGGGGCCCCCCTCGTTCGCGCCACCAGGTCCGACGGTGGCGCCGGGTCCGCGGTAGACGCCCCCGTGTCCCGCTGCAGGCAGCGGTAGGGCGATCAAGGAGAGCAGGGCGAGGGCGGCGAGGTTGCGCTTGGACATGGCGGCGTTCAGAGCCGTGAGGCTCTTCCGGTTAGGCCCAGTGATGTCGTCGGTCGTTCCCGCCCGGGGGTCAGGCTAGAGGATGTCGAACAGGCCGGAGGAGCCGTCCGACTGCGTGGTCATGAGGATACGCACGTTGGCGTCCTCGGCGTAGGGAACCCGCCAAGGGAGCCGGTGGCGGTCCGCGATACCGCCCAGGGCGGCGCAGGCGAAGGCGCGGGCGCTGTCGGTCGCGCCCTTGTCCTCCGCCAGGGCGAGGAGTGGTTCCAGGGCCCGTCGGTCGCCGGTTGTTCCCAGGGCGGCGGCCACGGCGGATTGGACAGCGGTGCTGCGGGCCTCCCGCAGGATCGTGACGAGCTCGGGGACGAGCTCTCGGTCGTGCATCAGCGCGGAAGCGGTGGCCAGACCATGCAGGAGCAGCGGCCGGTAGCGCGCGCCCTCGAGCAGGTTGCTCACGATGTGGGCGTGGCTGCGCTCGCCGACCAGGCCGAGGGCCAACGCCAGGTCGGCCTGGGCCATCGGATCATCGATGCGCTTCAACTTCTGCTCGAGCAGGGGGAGGGCTTCGACGTCCCTCCGCAGCCCGAGGGCCAGCGCATAGGCGCCGACCGACTCCGGAGCAGCGCTGCTCGAGAGCGCTGCGCGCAGGGCGCGTGAGACGTCGCCATCGGGGACCTGTCCTCGCAGGGAGAGCTCGCGGCCGAGGACTCCGAGGGCGAGGCCGGCCCAGGGTCGCAGCTGGCTGTTGCCGCGCGACAGGGTCGTCATCAACAGGTCGCGGACTTCGGACTGACCCGCGTCCGGCTCTTCGCCAGTTCCCGTGCGAGCGCCGACGCGGGCCAGGGCGATGACTGCGTAGCGGCGGACCTGCGGTTGGCCGTCGGCGAGGGCCTTGATCAGGGCCTCACGACCCAGCTCGTCGGCAGCGTCGCTGTCCGCGTCGACCAGCCAGCCGAGCGACAGCACCAGGGACTGGTGCAGGTGTTCCGGCTCTTCGCGGCGACGGAGGGTGCGCACGAGCGCCTCCACCAGCTCGTGTCGCACGGCGCTGGGCGCGGCATAGCCGAGCCGCCCGAGGGTGCGGGCGCCGTGGGCCCGAACGAGCCAGTGGATCTTGCGCGCCTTGCGCGGATCCTCAGGAGCCACGCGCTCGACGAGCCACGCCAGCTGCGTGCGACGCGAGAGGGCATGGACTGCGTGGTCCCCAGGTCGGCGCCCGGAGTCGAGGCGGGGGAAGAAAGGCGCGTCGCCCATGGGCACGAGCCCGATGGCGCTCACGGCGGCGACCGGAAGCTCCTTGGTCGAGGTGTCGTCGTTGTCGACGATCCCCATCAAGACCTCGGTGATTCGATGCCGGACGGTCAGGTCCTCGCTCCCGGCCCCGAGCAGTCCGAGTCCGTACGCGGCGAAGGCGCGGGTCCGCAGCGGGACCTCCGAGCCGCCGGTCAGGGTGCGTCCGCGGGAACGATCGAGGGCGAGGTCGACCAGGGTCCCTTCTGCCTCCAGGCAGCCGGACAGTCCCAGAGCCAAGGCCGCGGTCTCCCCGATCTCCTGGATGGGAGACTTCAGGTGCCCTTCGAAGGCGGCGACGAAGTCGGCCGGTTCGATGTCGCGGGGTCCGATCTTCGCCAGGCCGATCATGGCGGCCGTGACACGATCGGTGTGGTCGGAGCTCAGCTCCGCGAAGAGCAGCGGGACGATACGTCCGTCGATCTCCGCGGCGGTGGGGCACAGGTCGCCCGCTGGCACGCGCGACTCGGTCCCGCGGCCCAGGTAGAAGTCATCGGACGCGGTCTCGGTCAAGAGGCCATGCACGTGGCCCTTCAGGTCGATCCAGCGGTCGCCAGAGAGGGCCCACCAATGGCGCCACGAGCTGGGCTCGGGTCCGCCGCCTCCTGAAGGCGAGCCGGCGGCAGGCCCAGGCCCGGGCGCCAGCGGCTTCCCGCCGGGCGACCCGGCACCACCCCCAGGCCCGGGGGGCAAGCTGGG
>JAQBVH010000201.1 GCA_027623615.1 Planctomycetota bacterium
GACGACGACCCCGGGGTCCGGCAGCTCGAGAGGACGATCCTCGAGCGGCGCGGGATCGAGGCGGTCGCCGTGGCGAGCGCTTCGGAGGCCAAGCTGAAGTTGGCTGAGGATTCTGGCTCCTTCGATCTGATCCTGCTCGATATCTCCATGCCCGGGCAGTCGGGTTGGGACTTCATGGCCGACCTCCGCGAGGGTGGTGACGAGACGCCGGTCATCTTCCTGACGGCACACCATCGCGTGGAGGAGCGCGTCAGGGGCTTCGAGCTCGGGGCGGACGACTACATCCTCAAGCCGTTCGAGCCGGCGGAGTTGATCGCCCGGATCGAGGCTGTCGAGCGCCGCAGGAACATCTTGCCGGTGATCAACTTCGGGGATCTGCGGGTCGACCTGGCGCACCGCGTGGTGGAGCGGTCCGGGACGCGCATCGACTGCAGCCCGCGTGAGTTCGAGGTGCTCGGCGCCCTCCTCGAGGCCAAGGGTCGCATTCTCTCCAAGGCCGAGCTCTTGCTGACGGTCTGGGGCTTGAACGACGACCCGGGCACCAAGGTCGTCGAGGTGCAGGTGGCGCGCCTGCGGCGCAAGCTCGACCAGGGCCAGGAATCGATGATCGAGACGGTGCTCGGGGAGGGCTACCGCTTCGTCGTCCCAAACTCCTCGGCCTCGTAGCCTGCGTACCGTGTGTACGCTCTAGCTCATGTCGGCCGGGGGCCGCGCTGGTTGGGACTCCGTACTTCCTGGAGTGCGACTAGGAACCGCGCAGGGCAGTTGGAAACAGCGTTCCTTCCCAGGGCGTCAGTGAGCCCGGGGCTCTGGACCCGAGGATTGGAAGCCCAACCAGGGAGAACGCGTAGTTCCTGGCGAATTCTTTCCGGTTTCCAAGCCGGATCTCCATTACCCGGCCAGGAATCCGAAGACTGATAAGGCTCTGGAACCCACAGGGGGGGGGACACGTGGGAAATCTGCTCGTCATTGACTCCGACACCGCTGCTCGAGGCATCGTTCGAGGCCGCCTGGCCGACGCCGGTCACCTCGTGCATGAAGCCGACGACCCAGAGGTCGGCGTCCGCGCTGCTCGCGACGGCGACTACGACGGCGTCCTCCTGTCCTTCGAGCGTGCGGACACCAGCGAAGAGCTCTGCTCGCGGCTCCTCGCTCAGAGCAATCCGACCACCACACCGCTCATCGCCTACTGCCTGCTCGAGGAGGCGGACAAGTTCGTTCCGCGCGCCCTCGACGCCGGTGTGCATGCGGTCGTCAGCCCGAGCTCCGGGCCGCAGCTCGAGCGCGTTGTCGTGGCGACGATCGCCGCCTTCGGGCGGGTCGCCAACCTCGTCGATCGCCAGAGGGCCCTGCGAGTGGACCAGCGCCGGCTCACCGAGCAGCTCGGCGGGCAAGCTCCCACGAACGAGGCGCCACGCCCCCGCAAGCGCAGCGCGAGCCCCGAGTCGGCCCTGATCCTCGACCCGGGCATGGTCGTGCGCTGGTGTGACCGCGACAGCTGGGTAGTTCTCGGGCGCAACTGCGTCGGGAGCTCCGTACGCGACCTCGTGCCCGGTTCCGGGCTCGAGCGCTTCGTCAGCCAAGCCAAGACGGTCCCTCAGCACGGCATTCCCCTCGAGCTGCCCTCAACCGCAGGGGTACCCGGTCGGGTCTTGGGTGCCTCGGTATATCCCCTGGGCAAGGGGTGGCGCTGCCTCCTGCTCGCGGACCTGCGTGGTTGCGAGAGTCACGTGGCAGGTCAAGTCGTGTCCATCCTGGGAGACGCGGGGCAGCGCGCCTACGGTGTCGATCGCATCGAAGGGTCGGGTCCCGTCGGCACGCACCTGCGCCACGAGGTGGCGCAGCGCGCCGCGGACCGCGCGCCGGTCCTCCTGCTCGGTGAGACCGGCACCGAGCGCGAGTTGCTCGCGCGGGTGCTGCACTACCAGGGCGCCCAGAGCGCGCTGGCCACGCCGATCATGGACGTCCGCTGCTCGGCCCACTCGAGCAATCGAGTCGACCGCCTGCTGTTCGGCTCGGGCAAGGACGGGGCCGGCGTCGCACGACCCGGCCTGTTCGAGCTGCTTACCCGCGGCACGATCGTCCTGCACGAGGTCGACACCTTGACTCGCGAACTCCAAGCGCGCCTGCTGGCGACGCTCGCGAGCCCCGACGACGGTGCCCCGCGGGTGATCGCGACGACCACTCGCGACCTGAATGTCCTCGCAACCCAGCGGGACTTCGACCAGGACCTGGCTGCCCTCCTGATGGGTCAGCGCATCGACGTGCCGCCGCTGCGCAACCGCGGCGCCGAGTTGACCGAGCTGGTCAACTTGCAGCTTGAGGCCCATGGTCTGCGGGAGGTGGACGAGGACGCCTACACCGCGCTCCGGCACTACGCCTGGCCCGGCAACCTGCTCGAGCTGGAGGACACCATGCAGCGTGCGCTGCGCACTTCCCAGGGCGGGCCCCTGAGGGTCGAGCACCTGCCCTCGAGCTTGCTCGAGACCTCGCGCGAACTGGCCTCGGCCGATGCCCGGGCGGGCGATCGCCCCGCCGCGCACCCGGCGCCCGCGCAGATCAGCACCCCGTGGACCATCGCGGGCGACGACCCGATCAGCTTCGAGGTCTACGAGCGAAAAGCGATCCTGCGCGCGCTGCACGCTTGCCGCGGAGACCGTCTTGCGGCCGCACGCATGCTGCGCTTGGGCAAGAGCACCCTCTACCGCAAGATCCGGCGCTACGGGATCGAGTAGCCGCGCTCCACGGCCCGCCAGGAATCACTCGAAGGCGTGCACCACGGTCGCGCTGCACGCCGCCAGCGGGTGCTCCTCACGCATGCGCGGGTTCAACAACCGCGCGCGTATTTCCCTCAGCGGCTGGCCAGCCTCGGGGAGCGGCGCGCGGAACAGCTGGACCGGACGCCCGTCGCCGTGGTCCACCAAGAGCCCGGTGCGAGCGTGGATCGAGTCCTCGGCATGCAGACGGCCGCGCGGATCGACGAGGTACCTGTCGCCAGCGGCATCGACCGCGACGAGCTCGAGGTGCACGAGCTGGGGATGTCCGCGGCCGGCCGGGGAGGAGGCCACCTCGACCACCAGGTCGCCGCTCTCGACGCGCAGCGTGAGCCGAGGGGCCAGGTCGAGGTCCCGACGACGGAGCAGCCGGATGGGTTGACCCCCGTACGAGCGCGGGTCGCGCTCGTCCGCCACGGGGACGGTCACCAGCTCGTAGTTCTCCAGGGTCGTGAGCAGGTGCCGCCGCGCGTCGACCTCGAGCTGGAGACTGGCCAGCCACTCGGGATCGAGCCCAAGCTGTGTGCCGCGCTGCTGGAGCTGCTTGTTGTCCGAGATGCGCATGGGCAGCAGGAGGTCCGGGCGCTGCTCGAGGCAGGCCACGAGATCGAGGGGCCGGCGCACGGGCCACGCGGGGCGACGACCTGCCCGTGACGCGGTACGCCGGCCGGACATGTCGATCACGGTGCGGTCCGCGAGGGAGCCGAGGGCGCCGGGCCATGGGGCGGCGACGCTCAGCTCGGTGTCGACCTGCTCGCGCAGGAACCGGCCGAGGGCGCGCATGTCCTTGGTCTCGCGCAGCTCCTCCTGCAAGGAAGAGCGACCGCGCAGGGGCTCGCGACCGAGGGCCGGGCGCGCGAAGGAATCCTCGAGCCAGGCCTGGTGCCAGTGCATGGTGCTCGCGCCCTTGCTCGCCAGCGCCGATCCTAGCGAGGTCACGATCAAGGCCGCCCAGCAGAGGGCCTCGAGCGCTGGCCGGCGTCGATCCAGCGCAGCGATCACGCCGAACTGCACGGCGATGGCCAGCAGGGGCAGCATGGGCGCCAAACTCGCGGCGAAGGGGGCGACGCCGCCTCCCTCGAACAGGATCAGACCCAGCCAGACGCCGGCGAGCAGGAGCGCGCGCGCACCCTCCGGCTTCAGGCGGCCGACCAGGAGTCCGCCGAGCGGGAACAGAACGAGCGCGGGGGTGACGGCAGTGATGCTGAAGTCCGCGAGGTAGCGCAGGCCCTCGGGGACCAGCGCTGGGTTCAGGTCCGCAAGAGTGGCCAGGTAGAGACGTCCGCCGTAGCCGTCCGGGGCGAGAGCCAACGCGATCCCCGCCACGAGGGCGGGCCCTAGTGACCAAAGCGGGGTGGGCCGCGGTCCACCCTCGCGGCGCCGCCGCTCGCCGATCGCGAACAGGGCCAGCACGCTCGCCATGACCAGACCCTCGGCGCAGACGCTGACGAGCATCAGCATTCCGAGCGCAAACAGGAGCGTACGTCGACGCTCCCGCGCCACGAAGGCCAGGGCCAGGGCGAAGGTCAGGAAGGGGAGCTCGGTGCCGCTGCCCGCGGCGGTGGCGAAGGTGCCGGAGGTGACGAGCAGCAGGGCGGGGATGATGCCTGCGCTGCGATCGACCGCGAAGCGGGTGGAGGTGCTTATCGTGAGCAGGGCCGCCACGGCGCCCAAGATCTGCACGACCCGGTTGACCGGCAGGAGCAGCCGCTCCGCCAGGGCCGAGATCGCGACGAGCAAGGGCGAAGCGTGGGAGCCGAGGCCTCCGCGCAGCCCGCTGGCCGCGTCCTCGCCCGGGTTCCAGACGAGCAGGCCCTCGTGCACCCAGTTGCGGGCCAAGCGGAACGCAGCGTGGGACTCCTCGAACGGTTGCCCCAGGCGACCATCCGGCTCCAGGTGCAGCGCGATCGCGTGGGCGAGCAACGCCGCCATCGCCAGGAGCAGGGCCGTCGTGCGGTTCATGTGCCGGTGAGCCTAGCAGCCCGTTGAAAAAGATCCCTGCTGCGGCTGCGCGTGTTTTGCCATGGCGTCGTCACGCTCGTCGAGTCGTGCTCAGCGGCCAGGAGGCCGCTTCCGCCGCCTCTCTGTCGCGTTCCTAGCCACGAAAAAACACGCTTTGCCTCGCGACGGGACTTTTTCAACGGGCTGCTAATCCTCGAACGTGATCTTGCGCAGCTCGAGACCTGCGACCGCCCGGTCGACGAGGCCCGCGACGTCGAGCTTGGCCTCGGCTTCGAGGCAGGCCTTGATGGTGCCCTTGATCACCGGCCGGCTGGGTTGAAAGACCGTGCAGCAGTCGGGCTCGGGGACGTTCGAGAGCTCGAAGGTGCCGATCTTGCGGGCCAGGGTGACCGCCTCCTCCTTGTCATAGGTGAGCAGCGGGCGCAGCACCATGCGCTGCGTGGCCGCGCCGATGCACTCCATGTTCTCCATGGTCTGGCTCGCGACCTGACCCAGGGCTTCGCCGGTGACCAGCGCCTGGTAGTCGTGCTCGTCCGCCACGCGGTCCGCGATGCGCTGCATGAAGCGGCGATAGAGGACCGTGCGGTAGGGTTCGGGCGCGTTGTCGCGGATGGACGTCTGCACCTCGGCGAAGGGCACGATGAACAGCCGCGACTCGGACTGGTAGCGGCCGAGGGCGCGCGCCAGGTCGGTCACCTTCTTGACAAAGCCCTCGCCGATGAAGGGGGAGGAGTGGAAGCTGATGTAGCCGACGCGGCAGCCACGCTTCATGGCCAGGTACGCGGCGACGGGTGAGTCGATGCCACCCGAGAGCAGCACGAGTCCACGGCCGAGTGTGCCGACCGGCAGGCCGCCTGGACCCTGGTGGGAGCGCAGGTAGAGCCAGGTGCGGTCGCTGCGCACCTCGATACCGAGGGTCAGGTCCGCGTTCTCGAGGTCGACCTTGATCTTGTCGGGACCGGGCAGGATCTGCGGACCGAGCGCGTGCTCGAGCTCCCCCGAGGTCATCGGGAAGCGCTTCTCCGCGCGCCGCGCGCGGATGCGAAAGCGGATCGGCCAGGGGCCGGGGTGCTCCGCCAGCGTGTCGTCGAGCAGGGCCTTGGCGACGCGCGCGATGTCGGTCGGGTCGCTCTGCGCACCCCACACGGGGGACACGGTCTTCACGCCCGGGACGTCCGCGAGCCGGCGCGCGACCTGCAGGGCGCGCCGCTCGGGGTAGACGGTGATGCGTCCGAAGGTGCGCTCGACGCGCACGGGCGAGAGCTCCTTGGCGGCCTCGCGTAGGTTGCGCGCGAGGGCGCGCTCGAACACGGGACGGTTGCCCTTCTTGAGGGCAATCTCCGCGTAGCGCACGAGGATCGCCTCGGGTGCGGCCAGGGTCGTGGTCAAGACAGGGCCTCCAGTTCGGGGGCGACGCTGAGCAGGGCATCCACCCCTTGGGCGACGTCCGCCAGGGTGGTGTAGCGGGAGAAGGAGAAGCGCATCACCCGGCGCGCGCGCTCGGCGTTGAAGCCGAGGGCCAGCAGGGCGGGGCTGACGTGGGTCGAGTTCGACTGGCACGCGCTGCCGACGCTGGTCATCACGCCCCGCGCCTCGAGGTGGTGCTGCCAGACCTCGGCCGGAGCGCCGGGGAGCTCGATCGCCTGCACCGCGTCGATGCGCAGGCTGCCGGGCTCGATCGGGCGCGCGCCCTC
>JAQBVH010000202.1 GCA_027623615.1 Planctomycetota bacterium
GCGAGCGCCTCGAGGCCGGCGCCGGTCACGGCGGAGACCGGCACGGACGCGCGCGGTGCGGGACGCGCCTCTGCTCGATCGATCTGGTTCCAGACGACGAGGTCCGCACCAGCGACCGCAGGGTCAAACGCAGGGTCTTCCGCAGGGTCAAACGCTGGGACCGTCGTCGCGTCGACCACGCAGAGCACGAGGTCCGCCGTCTCGCGTGCCGAGGCCATCTGCGCCTGCCCTGCGCGGTCGGCGACCCCCGCGGCGGCCGCGTCCCGGCCCGCCGTGTCGCAGAGCTCAACCCTGCGCGTCTTCAGCGCCCACGTCCCGCGCAGGACGTCGCGGGTCGTGCCCGCGTGGTCGCTGACCAGGGCCGGGAGCTGCGCGTCGACCAGGCGGTTGAAGAGTGAGCTCTTGCCCGCGTTCGGCGCGCCGGTCAGCACCACCCGCGGGAGGCCCGACGCCGGCTCGCGACGTGCCTCCCAGGCGCTCGCCGCACGGATTCCCGCGAGGCTGATGCGGGCGCGGGCGGCCAGGTCCTCGATCGGGATGTGGCCGGTGTCGGTCTCGTCGAAGTCGAGGGAGGCCTCGGTGATCGCGCGCAGCTCCTCGAGCTCATCGCGCAGGATGGCGATGCGCTCGTCGAGGCCGCCGACCAGGAGCGCCGTCGCCGCGCGACGCTCTTCGGCGGAGCGCGCCTCGATCAGCTCGAGCACGCCCTCGGCCCGGGTCAGGTCGAGGCGTCCGTTCAGGAACGCACGCCGCGTGAACTCTCCCGGCTCGGCCAACACCGCGCCCGCCTCCAACAGGCGTCCCTGGACCGCGCGCACGAGCGGCGCTGAACCGACGACGTGCAGCTCGGCCACGTCCTCGCGGGTGTAGGAGCCAGGCCCCGGCATCCACAGCACGAGCGCTGGCTGCACACCGATGCCGTCGTCGAGCTCGACCGCATGGAGGCCGCGCTGCGTCAACACGAGCGGCTCCCCGTCGACGCGCGCCAGCGCCTTGACCAGCGCGGCGGTGTCGGGTCCGG
The DNA here is from genome assembly GCA_027623615.1 of Planctomycetota bacterium. GTDB lineage: Bacteria > Planctomycetota > UBA1135 > UBA1135 > JALWOP01. The sequence continues at coordinate 1,022 of JAQBVH010000202.1, forward strand.
ACAGGCGCACGACCGCCCGAGCGCCGCCACCAGGGGCGGAGGCAACGGCGCAGATCGTGCTCGCCTTCGCCCCCATCACACGCACCTACTTGCGCTTGCCCTTGCCGCCGCCGCTGCCCTTGCCCTTGCCTCCACCACCACCGCCGCCATCACGCTTCTTGCGCTGGCGATCCTGCTGGGAGCGGGCCGTCTTCTTCATCTCCTCGAGCTGCTTGGCCTGCTCCTGCATCTTGGCCAGCTTGTCCATGAAGCCGCCCTTCTTCTTGGGCTTCTCGCTGTCGTCCAGGGGCCAGATCTGCTTGATCACGGTCTGCTCGAGGATGCCGAACAGACTGGTCGTGATCATGTAGAGGGACAGCCCGGCCGCGTAGTTGTAGAGGAAGAAGCCGAACAGGATCGGCATCCACATCATCATGCGCTGCATCTTCAGCGCCTGCGGGTCGGTCGGCTTGGGCATCACGCGCTGCTGCAGGATCCACAGCACCACCATGAGCGGCGGCAGCACGTTGAGGTATTCGATCGTGCCGATCAGCGGCAGCTGCAGGTCGATGCGCAGGAAGCGGTCCGGCATCGAGAGGTCGTGGATCCAGCCAGCAAAGGGCGCCTGGCGCAGGTCGAAGCTGATGCGCAGGGCCTTGAACAGACCGAAGAAGACCGGGATCTGAACGAAGATCGGCAGGCAGCCACCCAGCGGCGGGAAGGCGCCCTCCTCCTGCATGATGCGCGCCTGCTCCTCGCGCTGCTTGCGCGGGTCCTTGGCGTTGCGCTCCTTGCTCTCGTTGAGGCGCGGCTGGATGCGCTTCATCTTCGTCGCGTGGCGCGCCATCGCGACCTGGGAGCGACGGTTGAACGGGAACAGCGCCAGGCGAACGGTGAGCGTCAGCAGGATGATCGAGACGCCCCAGTTGCCGACCAGGCCGTGGAAGATGCCCAGGATCCAGAGCAGCACGCTGGCGATGGACTTGAAGAAGCCCAGGTCCTTGTCGACGAGCATCGACAGGGCCTCGCCCTGGGCATGCTCTGTCATCGTCGCCCGGTCCTTGGGGCCCGCGTAGAGGCGGAACCCGTAGCGCGACTCCTTGCCCGCTTCCGGCAGGCGCGTGTCGAGGTACAGGTCGGTCGTGATGTGCCGGTAGCTCTCCCCGGTCGCGTCCTCGGGATTGGCCCGCGCCCACTCCGCGTCCCAGACCGTGCGGTACTTCGCGCCGGTGATCGCCGCGTTCGCCTCGGGCTCGGCGGGGCGCAGCAGGACCGCGAAGTACTTGTTGTCCACCCCGGCCCAGACGATGTCCTCCTTGGGCGGGAAGTTCTTGTCGAGGCGCTTGCTGTACTTGCGCTCTTCGCGCTCGACGTCGTAGGAGGTCTTGCTCTTGCGCCAGCACACCCCCGCGGTCGGCTCCGTGTAGAAGCTGTCGTCCGCCAGGGCAGGCACCCCCATGGCGGGGGTCATCAGGAACTGGCCGGTGCGCGCCGTGAACTCCTCGGTGCCGGCGTTCTTGATCACGAACTCGAAGTCGAGGTCGTATTGCCCCTCACCGACCCTGAAGATCTTCTCGAAGACGACGCCCCGGCCGCCGTCGAGCTCGAAGTGCACCTCGTCGGCCACGCCGTCGCTGAGCTCGTCGAGGTTGACCACACGCCAGTGAGCCCTGCCCGGCTCCAGGTGCGTCCACTTCAGGCTCGAGGGCTCGGCCAGGAGCGCCATCGAGGCCAGGATGCCGGCGCCGGTGTCGACCTCCTCGACCAGCGGGACCCAGGACGTCGGGTCCTGCTTGGCCTCGTCGGACGTGAACAGCTCGGTGTAGTAGCCGTCGAGGCGCAGCTCGGCGAGCACCGCGCCGCGGTTGTCGAACGTGGCGCGCCAGGGACCGATCGCGACGTCCCCACGCCAGTGCTCGACAGCCTGGAGGTCCTCGGGCAGGTCCACCGGGGTGTCCTCCCCTGCATCAGGCACCGGGGCCTCGGCCTGACCGCCCGGCTCCGTTGCGTCGGTCTCCTTAGGATCCCCACCGCAGTAGACGAGGACCAGGAACGAGAGTAAGAGCGCGAGGGCGAGGCGGAGTTGCAAGGGGCGGGTTCCGGTGACCGGAGACGGTCTGGCTACTTCCCGACCTCGAGGCGGTCGGCGAGAAAATCGGGGAGCTCGGGGACCTGGCGGATCGCCTGTGCGGCCTGCTGGATCGGATATTCAAGCCGAATGAAGGTGACCCGCTTCCCATCGAACATGACGTAGGAGAGGCGCGGGTCCCCATCCCTCGGTTGGCCAACCGAGCCCACGTTCACGATGCAGGGACAATCGGCGAGGTCTCCGAGATCGTAGGGGCCGTCCGTCCCACTCGGGCGGAACAGGCGACCATCCTCGTAATAGATGGCAGGCACGTGGCTGTGGCCAACGAAGCAGACGCCTCGGTCCATGCACGCGAAGTTCGCCTGGAGCTTCTCGGCGTTGCGCGCATCCCGAGGAAGCATGTACTCGCGGACGGGATCCCGAGGGGAGCCGTGGGCGAACATGGCGACCTCGTCGCGCTGCGCGCCCTCGAGGTCTCCGATGAAGTCCCAGTAGACGGCGGCCCGGCTCTCGTCGGACATCAGCTCGCCCCGGGTCCACTCGATCGCGGCGCGCGCCTTCGGGTTGAAGTCGTCGGCCTCGAACATCAACGCCTGCTCGTGGTTGCCGAGCAGGCACAGGCCGTCGGCCAGGTCGCCGCCGCCGTGCTCGTCCCGCTCGCGGGCCCCGGGGACACACAGGCGCATCACGATCTCCAGGCACTGGCGCGGGCGAGCGCCGTAGCCGACCACGTCCCCTAGGCACACGTAGCGCGCCGCGCCGCGCGCACGGGCGTCAGCGAGGGCGACCTCGAGCGCGGGAGTATTCCCGTGGAGGTCCGAGATGATGGCTGTGAGGGGGTAGTCCAACGGGTGCGCGCGGGCAACCGCGCTGGAGAGGGGCGAAGATTATCGGGACCGACCCCCAGCGGGGCAAGGGTCGGAAGTTGCGCGAACGATGACCGTGAAGCCCCCGACGGTCAGCCCCGCACCCACGATCACTCCCCAGGACCCCGCCAGCGCCAGTCCCCAGACCGGCGGCGCCGCCAGGAGTGCCAATCCGATTGCGATCGGAATTGGACCCCAACCCGCCGCCTCGAGCCGATGGGCGAGGTGACGCCGATCCCCCACCCAAGGCTTGGAGCCAGCGCGCAGGCGCAGAGGTGCGAGCCGGGCCAGGTCGAGCAGGGGCAGGAGGAGCACCCAGAGCGCCCCGGGAGTGCTCGCGATCAGGACCCCCAGGAGGTGGCTACCCGAGTCCCCGAGGTACGCGAACGGCGCAGAGCGACCGGGCCGCCTCGCGAGGTTCCAGGGCAGGAACCCCAGGCAGGCCGCCCCCGCGGCGGTGGGGGCCAGCCCGACCAGCCCCAGGCCTCCGGCCGCACCATCGGCGTTGTCGAAGGTGTTGACGGCGTTCATGGCGACCATGGCGGTCAGGCCGGCCACCCAGGACGAATGGTCGGCCAGGGGAGCTGCCGCGGCCAGGAGCGCGGCCACCACGAGCTGACCGATGAGCTTCTGAAGAGGCGTCAGCCCACCTGGCAGGGAATCGTCGAGGAGCCCCAGGGAGAACGCCGCCAGGAGGGCCGGCCAGGTCCACAGCGGGCCGGCCCAGACGCAGGCGACCGCGATCGCGATCAAGAGGGCGAACCCGCCGACCGTGGGCACCGGCTCCGTGCGCGGCTTGCGGTCCTCGAGCCCCTCACGGCGGTCGACCCAGTTGGTGCGCAGGGCGACCGCGGCCAGCACGGGGGTCGCGACGAAGGCCGTCGCGAGGGCGATCCACCAGACCATCAGCATGCCGGGCCGTAGAGGCCCCGCGCGGCGAGATAGTCCCGTACCTCGGGCAGAAGGTGCTCGGGCGTCTCGCCCATGGACAAGGCGCGCCGGATCGCGGTCGCGCTGGCCGGGTGGTCGGAGTGGACCAGGCCGGCCTCGAGCCGGTCCGCGGCGGCAGGCTCGAGGCGAGCTCGGACCCCCGCGGGCAGGGCCGGCGCCGTGTCGCCGCGCCAGACGACGATCGGCCTCGCGAGCTGCAACAGCTCGGCGGCCCGGTGCCAGCCCGGAAGACCGGGCAGGTTGTCGGCGCCAATCACGAACCACAGGTCGCAAGCGGCCGGCTCTCCCACCGCCTCAGCCAGGCCGAGGAGCGTGTCGTAGGTGTAGGAAGGTCCCGCCCGGCGCAGCTCCAGGTCCGAGACCGCGAGCCACGGTTCCCGCGCGGCGACCAGCTCCGCCATGGCCATGCGGTCCCCATCCGGGGCCAGGCGCACCCCCGGCTTGTGGGGTGGCTTCGCCGCTGGCACGAGGACGACTCGGTCGAGGTCGAAGGCCCGCCTGGCGAGACGGGCGACCTGCAGGTGCCCGGCGTGAATCGGGTCGAACGAGCCGCCGAACAGGGCCAGGCGCCGCCGGGGTGTGGGTGGAGGGGTGGTAGGCAACGAGTAACCGGGCACGATCCATGGGTAGGAGGTGGACGGAGGGCACGACCGGCGCCCTCGACCGCAGCCCGACGGGGGCTCACCCCCACGATCTGACCGGTCCCAATTGTCGGCCCTGACTGGACCTCAGTCCATTGCACCCCTAGAATCGCCCCCTCGTCAGGGACCCTGGGACCCGTGTCCAGGGCCCCTCCCTGAGGTCTCCCCAGGCCCCCATCACCCCCATTCTGGCTCCGCTCCTTGGCGGACGCCGTGCTGGGGCCCCTCCCCCCCGATCCAGAGCATGAAGCGCTCCCTTCTCGCCAGCGCCCTCGCCCTCGTCGCCGTCGCGTGTCAGGGCTCCGGTCAGCAGATCAACGACCACTGGAACGCCGATTCGATCGCGCCCCGCGCTGGTCGATTCTTCCTCGGCTACGACGCCCAGAAGGATGGCGACTACCGCGACTTTGCCTGGGAGCGCAAGCAGCACATCAACCTGACGCTGCGTCGCCACCTCTTCCATCACAACCCGGACAACCCGAACCATCCGGACGTCGCGGCACGCCAGCGCCCCCTGAACTCGCTCCTTCCGGACCCGGTCTCCTTCATCCACCTCGAAGGCCTCCTGATCGGCTTCGCGACATGGACTGGAACCGGCAGCTTCATCCCGATCCCGGTCGATTCGCTCATCGGCGTCCTGGCGCCTGGCGGCCGGGATGAGTTCATGGACGGCATCACCGACTTCGCCGGCGGCAGCATCGGCGCAGTGACCTCGACCTTCGCCCACAAGTGGGTCAAGCCCGGGATCGCCGGCACGGTGACGATGTTCCACCGCCTGGTCGACTAGGCGACCCCGTTGGGGCCGCCTACGCCTCCTTCGGAGGCGTGGGTGTTTCT
>JAQBVH010000203.1 GCA_027623615.1 Planctomycetota bacterium
TCGTTGGCTTCCGTTGAGGTGGCCGTCTCTCCTCGGCCGTCTCCTCGGGTGCTTCGCTCTCGCACCAAGTAGCGGAGGAGGAGCCAGCACCGAACAAGTTTCCGTCGATCTGCCTCAAATTGACAAGCGGGCCCGTTTCAGGCCCGCTTCTGTGCACATCGGTCTTCCACGGCGGAGGAACTCTCCGCGGGAGGACCCTTGCTGGTCCGCCGATGGCAGCGGTAAGCAGCGGGATCGGTGGCGGGCCCGAATGGGGGAACGGTGATTCCCGTTGATGCGAGGAGATTCCGCGCCGCCTGCTCGCGCAGAATGAACCCATGTCGGAGGCGATCGATCCCCGCGGCGTGGTGGCCACCCCGCCGGAGCTGGCGCGGCGGGTCGCCGAACTCGTCCCACGGGGCGCGCGTGTCCTGGATCCCTGCTGCGGACGGGGTGCCCTCCTCCTCGCCGTGCGCGACGCAGGGGTCCCGCCCGAGCGCCTGGTCGGGATCGAGCTCTCGCCCACCGACGCCGCCCACACTCGCGCAGCCCTGCCCGGGGCTCGCCTCGAGGTCGCCGATGCCCTCTCGGTTCCGTGGCCGCCGGGCACGTGGGTCATCGCCAATCCGCCCTGGTGTTCGTTCTCGGGTCGCCAGCGCAGCTCGATCACTGCCCACAGCGATCGGGGCTGGCCATCCCTGCACGGTGCGTTCCTCGAGCAGATCGCGGCCCACGTCCAACGTGAGGGCACCGGCGCTGTCGTCCTGCTCCCCGCCTCGGTGCTCGAACTCGCGGGCTACGGGCCCCTGCGTGCGCGCGTCACCCGCCACGTCGCGCTCGCCGCACCTCCCATCGAGCTGCCCGAGGACGCATTCCCATGCGTCATCGAGCCTGCAGTGCTGCTCCTGCTCACGCCGTCGGAAGGCTGTGGCTCGCCCGCACCTTGGACCACGCCCAGCGACCCCATCGTCGATGCGCTCGCTCCCTTCCCGCGCCTGCCCAGGTCTACCTTCGCCGATCCGGGCGTCCACACGGGCAACAGCTCGCGCATGTTGATCCATCCTGAGGAGCGCACGGACCTCCCCGGCGTTCGCCAGGGCCGCGACCTGAAGCGCTGGTCCCTCGGTCCACCGTCCGCGCGCCTCGACGTGCACCTCGAGCGCAGCAGCGAGCAGCGTTTTCGTATCCCGCCCCTCGAGCACATGCAGTCGTTCCCGGTGCTCCTGCGCCAGACCGCAGCTCGGCCCATGGCCGCCTTGCACACCGCGCCGACCTACTTCCGCAACAGCCTGCTGGCTGTGCGTGAGGTCGAGGGCCTCGACGCGCGCTTCGTCGCCAGCGTCCTCAACGCCCAGGTCCTCGCTGATTGGCACCGGGCCGCCCACCTCGACGCGCGCCAGCGCGCCTTCCCCCAGCTCAAGGTGCGGCACCTGCGCGCCGCACCGTTCCCCATCGCCCACCAGAGCGAGGACCCGTCCCTGCACGACGCGCTCGTGGCGGCATACGGGAACGGGCCCTTGGTGGATCGCCTCGTCGCCGAGGCCTTCGGGATCAGCTTGAGCCGAACAGGCTCGTGACCTGCTGCTTGCGCAGTTCGACCTCCTCGGTCCAAAGGATCTCGCCCGTGTTCACGTCGATGCAGTTCATGACGAACTGCATGTAGACGTCACGCTTCTTGCTTCCGAGCGTCTCGAGCGAGCGGCCCTTCCCCTTCTCGATGGACGACAAGCTGCCGTAGAGGACCACCTCGGCGCCGAGCTGCTTGCCGAAGGCCGCGGCCTTGGCCGGGTCGACGCGACCGGAGTCCTGCTGGAAGCGAATCTGCTTGGTGATCTCGGCCTGACCGAGATCACCGCCGACGAAGCGCACGGGACCGAGCAGCTTGTCGCGAAGGCTGCGGGTCATGATCTCGGTGTTGATGTGCTCGCTCGTCTCGTTGACGATCCCGCCCATCACCGCGATCACGCGCGTGTCGCCCTTCTCATCGGGCTTCTTGTAGTAGGTCAGGCCCGGGGAGCGCAGGAAGTCCGCACTGACGCCGTCGACGAAGCGCTGCTTGTCGGTCGAGCCGAAGTCGGCGTTGATCGTCTCTTCGTCCTGGGCGTCGCGGTAACGGGTGTTGCTGCAGGACGCGCCCAGCAGGGCGAGCCCGAGCATCAAGGCTGTTGCTTTCATGGATCCTCCAAGGGTCTCGAATTCGAGTGTGAATCAGTCGATCGGCGCGGATTCCGCCGCTACGGGGTTTCCGCCGATCACGTGGGCGTAGACCTGCCGGTCCAGGGTTCGGGCAAGCACGAACATCGTCTCGCCCTGCTCCAGGGTGAAGTTGCCCAGGTAGACCCGAGCGCCACCGGAGGCGGTCAAGGTCAGCTCCTGCGCACCGGGCTCGACGAACAGGCGTGCGGCCTGCCAGGTATCCGGCAGGGTGCGCCAGGCGCGCAGGTCGGCCCGCTCGGTGAGCAGTGTGAACAGATCTCCGACAAGCGCACCCGCGATACCGTGATCCTGGGCCAGCTGCTTGCGCAGCTCGCGCTTGAGGAACGTGCGCACGGTGTTCTTGCCCGCGAGCCATCCAATGCGGTCGTCGAGGTTCTTCTGCGCCACCCGGGAGACGTCTTCGACGACCTCCGTGCGCACGCGCGCGGCCTGGGTCTCGAGCACGAGGTGTCTCACCGGCTGCGGGCGAGTGAGGAACGTCGGTACCGACCAGGACAGGAAGCCGTCGTGCGTCGGGATGTCGAGGCGCTGCTCCTGCTTGAACGGCCCGATGCCCACTCCCGCGATCACCACGATGGTGGCCAGGTCTCCGGGGAGCTCGAGCGCAGGCCCGTACTCGGCCTCCCAGGTCGAGCGCTCGTCCTCGCGACCGAGCGCGCCTGACAAGCGCACGAGGGCGCGGCCGGTGAGGTCGCCGCCGACGCCCTTCTCCTGCATGCGCTTGTAGTCGATGTAGGCCTCGTCCGGCTTGCCGATCAGCTCGTAGGCGACGGCCGACAGGAGGTGGCCGAAGCCACCAGCGCGGTAGTCGACGTCGAACAGGTCCTGCTCGTTCTCGAGCAGCTGGTTGACGAGACGTGTCTCGACGAGGACGTCCTCGACGTTGCCATGGGCCAGGTAGGCGAGCCCGAGGCAGGCGTGCATCATCGCGCGCTCGTAGCCCTCGCCGTAGTACTCGCGGAAGCTCTCGTTCAGGGTCCAGGAGAGGAGCAATTCGCCGGTGTTCTCCACGCTGATCAGGGCCTCGTCCTCCACTTCGCGCACGGCCTTGGCCGCGGCGGTGAAGTACTCGAGGGCCGGGCTCCACAAGCCGGCGGTCAGGGCGGCGGTCCCCGCCTCCGCCGCGGAGAGGAAGTCGGCCCCCTCGGGGTCCTCCGCATAGGCCAGCATGGCCTCTTCGAAGCGTCCTCCCTCGAAGGCACGGAAGGCGCCTTCGGTGCGCTCGTTGTAGCTCGCGCACGCGCTGAACAGGGTCAGCGCGGAACAGGCGAGGAGCAGGGATCGGGCAGGAGAGACGGTCAAGGCTGGCTGGGGGTCGGGAGTTGCGGTCGGTTCCGCAAGCAGGCTGCCAGTCGACCCCCGCGAGCCAGGAACTGGAACCTGCACGGACAGGATGATGGTCCGTGGTGAGACGGAGTACGCCCTGCGCCCGTGAAAATCTCACGTTCCGGGCGCAGGAGGTCGCCCGTCGAGCCTGACCTCCGGGGGCGCGCCCCCCGAGCCGCGGGCGTTGCGCTCGAACACGTAGAGCGCCACGACCCAATAGGTCACGGTCTCCCGAAACTCGGAGATGTTGTGCGTCAGCGCCTCGTTGGTCGCGATCCCCGCCGCGTCGAGGCGATGGGCGAGCTGGCTCAAGAGGAATCCAAGCACGAGCGTCGCCAGGCTCCAGGGCGATGGCACCCAGTCGGGTCGGGGGCGCCGCACGAGGATCGGCAGGAGCCCGAACACGAGGAACATCCCCAGGTCGGAGCCGCGCCTGAGCCATTCGTTGATCTGACCCTGGTTGTGGAGGTTGACGGGTTCGCCTGGGGTCGGATCGCCGTTCGCGAGCCGGACCCAGTGCTGGCCATAGTCGAGCTCCTCGAGGAAGACGAGCGTCGCGCCCAGGGTGATGACCCACCAGCACAGCCTCGGCCGACCGGAGGCCCCCCGCCGCGCGGCTGCGAAGGCCGTCAGGGCCACGCCCAGGAGGATCAAGTGTTGGAGGTTCTCGATCAGCCCGAACTCGCGATTCGCGGCCGGGGCAGCGAGGTCCTGCAGGAGCGGAACACCCGAGAAGTAACAGGCGATGCTGGCCCCCACGACCGTGAGAGGCAGCAACACATAGTTGTTGAGGCTGACACGATCGAGGCGGCTCATCCCCGCCAGACTAGAGGCCTCCCCGGGTCGCCGAAACCCGGGCAGCGTCGATCCTCATGAGCCGTTCGTTACGTCAGCGAGCGCCACAGGCGCGACTTGCTCAGGGGCGAACCCTAAGATGTCCGTTCTCCCATCCCAGGGGAACCTCCCGTGACGCACAGCTCCAAGGCCATGCAACCTGCCCGCACGAAGAAGCCCAAGGTGTCCATGATGGACCAGTTCTGGGCGGCGAAGAAGGAGCAGCCGGACGCGCTGCTCTTCTTCCGGATGGGCGACTTCTACGAGCTCTTCGGGGACGACGCCAAGACCGCGGCCCGGGAGCTAGGCATCGCGCTCACCTCACGCGCCAAGGGCACGCCCGACGCCATGCCCATGGCCGGCGTGCCCGTGAAGGCGATGGACGGCTACCTGATGAAGCTCGTCCGACTGGGCTTCAAGGTCGCGATCTGCGAGCAGATGTCCGACCCGCGCCACAGCAAGGGCATCGTCGACCGCGCCATCGTACGCGTCGTCACTGCGGGCACGTTGACCGAGGAGGACGCGCTCGATGCCCGCGCCAGCAACTGGCTCGCGAGTCTGGTGGTCGAAAAGGCCGGCGTAGGCCTGGCCTGGGTCGATGTCTCGACCGGCCGCTTCCTCGTGAGCAAGATCCAACCCGCGCAGATCGAGGACCAGCTCGCGCGCCTCGACCCGGCCGAGCTGCTCTGGGTTGACGGTGTGCAGGAGGTGCACCCAGACCTGAAGCCGATCGCCGAGCGCCTGGGCGCGCGCCTCTCCACCCGTGACGGCTGGCGCTTCGAGCGCGAGGCGTGTCGGCGCGTGCTGCACGATCACTTCAAGGTCGCCACCCTCGAGGGGTTCGGCATCGAGGACGACTCGCCGATCGTGTCGGCCGCGGGCGCGCTGGTCGAGTACCTCCAGGAGACCCAGCGCGGCAGCTGCGAGCACGTGCTCACCATGCGCCGCGAGGACCCGGGCAACCACCTCGTGCTCGATCGCGCCACGCGTTCGACGCTCGAGCTGGTGCAGACCCAGCGCGGCGGGCGACGTGAGGGCAGCCTGCTCGCGGTGATCGACCGCAGCGAGACCCCCATGGGCGGGCGCTTGCTGCGCGAGTGGCTGCTCGCGCCCCTGCGCGACGTGGACGCGATTCGCTACCGCCAACGGGGCGTGGCGGAGCTTGTCGACGGGCCCTTCCTCCGCGAGGAGGTGCGCGAGCTCCTCGCAGACGTGCTCGACATCGAGCGTCTGGTCGCGAAGGTCTCCACCGGCCGCGCCAACGGGCGTGACCTGGTCGCACTGTCCAGCTCCCTCGCGGTCGTGCGGCCGATCTACGAGAGGCTCGAGAACGTCTACTCCAAGCTCCTCGGGGACCTGCGCGAAGCGTTGGACCCCCTCGACGAGCTCGTAGCCAGCGTCCTCGAGACCCTCGTCGACTCTCCACCGACGACCATGCGCGAGGGGGAGTTGATCCGCTCGGGCGTGAACCCCGAGCTCGACGAGCTGCGCCAGATCGCCGGGGACGGGAAGGCTTGGATGGCCAAGTTCCAGGCAGATGAGATCGAGCGCACGGGGCTCCCCGGCCTCAAGGTCGGCTACAACTCGGTGTTCGGCTACTACATCGAGATCCCGCGCGCCCAGGCCGAGAGTGCGCCGGAGACCTACATACGCAAGCAGACGCTCAAGAACGCCGAGCGCTTCATCACGCCCGAGCTGAAGGAGTACGAGGAGAAGGTCCTCTCCGCGGAGGATCGCAGCCGGGACATGGAGTACGACCTGTTCCTCGAGCTGCGCAGCGCGGTCGCGACCGAGGTCCCGCGCATCCTCGGCACCGCCGCGGGTCTGGCCACCCTCGACGTGCTCTCCGCCCTGGCCCAGCTCGCGGCCGAGCAGCGCTACGTGGCCCCGACCGTCGACGGGGGAGAACGCATCCACATCACGGACGGCCGCCACCCGGTCATCGAGTACACCCAACGCACCGAGGCCTTCGTCCCCAACGACACGAGGCTCGACCGCAAGGGCCGCATGGTCGGTCTGATCAC
>JAQBVH010000204.1 GCA_027623615.1 Planctomycetota bacterium
CGTCGCGCAGGGTGAAGGCCGCCGGCGTGCCGTAGCCGTGGCCGAAGTCCTCCGAGCGCCAGCGCACCTTGCCCGTCTTCTTGTCGATCCGCAGCAGGCGCCCGCAGTTCAGCAGGAGCTCGTCGCCGACGACCAGCGGCGAGGCGCTGAAGCCCCAGGTCGGAAGCTCGAGCTCGTGGGGATTGTCCTCGGGCTTGAGGACGGTGTGCCAGCGCACCTCACCCGTCGCGCTGTCGAGGCAGTAGAGGTTGCCCTCACGGTTGAGGGAGTACACGACCTCAGCGTCGATCGTCGGCGTGTTGACCGTGCCGCCTTCGTGCGCGCGGTCCCAGATCTGCGAGGGATAGCTGTGCGCCCAGACCTGCTCGCCCGTCAAGGCGTCGAGACACCACACGGTGTCCAGGCCGGTCTCCCTGTCGTAGCCCATCGAGTACAGGCGGCCGGCCGCCACGCTGAAGGTCGAGTAGCCGAGGCCGAGCTCCTTGGTCCACAGGTGCTCGTCCGCGCCCGCGTCGCTCCAGGCGCTCTCCCGGGACACCCCGTCACGGTCGGGCCCGTCCCATTGGGGCCAGGTGAAGTCCTCGGCGGGAGCAGCGAGGAGCGAGAGTAGGGCGGCAGCGTTCAGGAGGGGGATGGTCATCACGCGGGGCAGCATAGTTGCCACGGGTGGATCGCAGAGAGTCGGGGCATGTCAAGGCCGCGTTGGCCTGCCTGCCGATCGCCTGATCCGCGGTCGGCGCGGGGCAGCGGAGCAGGCTGTGCCGGTCCCAATCCTGCGCCTTGTCCCTCAGACGCCGACCAGCGCGCCGGTGCTGTCCGCGAACGCTTCGGTCTCGACGCCGAGGCGCTGCAGCATGGTCACGAAGAGGTTCGCGAGGGGGAGGTCCTCATGCGTGAACTCCCGCTGCCAGGGCTCCTTGCCGCCGTCCCAGGAGCCGCTGAACGCATGGGCCCCGGCGTGGTCGAGGTACCGGCCGTGCGTGAACCCCATGCTCCTGCCGCCGGCCAGGACCAGGGGATAGTTGCGGGACAGGTGGAATGCGCTGGACGCGGAGCCGAACAGGACCAGGGTGTTGTCCAGCAGGCTGCCCTCCCCGCCGGGCTCGGGCGTCGCCTTCAGCTGCGCGAGGAAGCGAGCGAGCTCTTCGCTGAGGAAGCGGCAGTAGGTCCCGAACTTCTCCCAGCCGCCCGGCGCCTTGGTCTCGTGCGAGAGCTGGTGGGCCAGCGGGAAGCCGACCGCGCGCGCCAGGTGGTCGCTGCGGCCGATGCCGTTCTCCCGTCCGATCTGGAACGTCGCGACCCGCGTCGAGTCCGTCCGGAAGGCGAGGTGCATCAGGTCGTACATCGTCCGCAAGTAGACGCGCGGGTCGTCGGGTGTGACGTCGAGGTTCAAGTGCGCTGCGTCGACGTCGGGCAGCGGGACGTTCAGCCACCGCTGCGCCTTCTCGACCTCGAGCTCGGTCGCGCGCACCGCGTCGAGGTACTCGTCCAGCGCGCGCTGGTCGTGGCTGGACAGCTTCCCGCGCAACGCGCGCGCGTCCTCGAGGAGGTCGTCGAGCGCGCTCTCGTTCCACGCCAGCCGCCGGGCCGCCTCGACGTCCCGCTTCACGAACAGCCCGTCGAAGATCTGCTTGGGCCGGTGCAGGGCCGGGATGGCCCGGCCGCTGCGGGCGAACGAGAGCGTGTGCGCGCCGCGCGGGGTCCCGGTGCCGCCGTCCGTCGACATGACGAGCGAGGCATGCCGCGTCCGCGCGCCGACGTGCGCCGCGTACTTCTGATCGAGCGAGATGGAGTTGCGGTACGCCCCGGTCGCGCCCGTCGCCGCGCCGGTGAGGAACTGGTCCGCGTTCGAGTGCCCGTGGATGTCGCGCACGGCCGGGTGCGACAGGCCGGACAGGATCGTCAGGTCGCTGCGCAGGGGCTCCAGCGGGTCGAGGCACCTGGTGAAGGTGAAGTCCCGCCCGCTGCCGCGGGGGAACCAGTTCCAGTCCGCGTGGGCAGGGTCCTCGGGGAGCGGCATCGGCACGCCGTCCGGCATGTAGATGCAGGCGAGGCGCCGCGGCGCCTCAGACCTGGCACCCGTGGACTCGAGCCACGGCAGCGCCAGCGCGAGCGCGGAGCCGCTGAGGAACCTGCGTCGATCGAGGGGTGTCTGGTCGGTCTGCATGCGGGCCTCACCTCGACCGGAACAGCTCGCTGGTCGCGATCAGCTCGACCATGGTAGCCAGCCCGTCGCCCCGTCCGCGCGCTCGGCGCGTGATCTCGTCGAGCGCTGCCCGATCCCCGAAGGTCAGCGGCCTGCCGAGGGCGTAGGTCGTGAGCTTGTGGATCAAGGCGCGCACGAACTGGTCCTGGCGGTGCTCGAGCAGGAAGCTCTTCAGCCCGTCCATGCCGTCGAGGGTCTGCTGGTTGAACAGGGTGCTGCGCGCATCGACCGGCTGCCCCCCCACCTCGCTGCGCCAGCTCCCGACCGCGTCGAAGTTCTCGAAGGCGATCCCCCAGGGGTCGATCTTCGCGTGGCACGAGGCGCAGGCCGCGTCGTTGCGGTGGTCCTCGAGGCGCTCCTTCAGCGTCATCTTGGCCACCTCGGGATCGCTGAGGTCGATCTCGGGGACCGCCGGGGGCGGCGGGGGCGGCGGGTCGTTCAGGAGCCGCTCGAGCAACCAGACACCGCGCTTCAGCGGGTGCGAGTCCAGGCCATCGGAGTTCATGGCGAGGAGGCCGGCCTGGGGCAGGAGGCCGCCGCGCATCAGGTGGTCGGGGAGCTCGACGCGCCGGAAATGGTTCCCGACGACGCCGCGCACGCCGTAGTGCTGCGCGAGCCGCTCGTTGGCCATGGTGAAGCCGGAGTGGAGGAACTCCAATGCGCTGTGGTCGCGCCGGAGGACCTCGTGGAAGAAGGCGATCGGCTCCTCCCCGAGCGCCTCCTGCAAGGCCCCGTCGAACTGGGGGTACGTCTCGCGGTCGACGTGCAGGTAGTCCAGGAGGTCGAGGCCGAGCCACTGGCGCACGAAGTGCCGCGAGAAGCGCCGCGACCGCGGGTCGGCCAAGAGGCGCTCGACCTGGCCCGCCAGGACTCCAGGGTCCGCGAGGCGGCCCGCCTGGGCCAGCGCGAGGAGCTGCTCGTCGGGCGTGCTGCACCACAGGAAGATGGACAGGCGCGTGGCCAGCTCGAGGTCGGCGAGGTCTGCGTCCGCCTCCTCGACGACGAGGTAGAGGAAGTTCGGCGAGGAGAGGGCGACGGCCAGGACCTCGAGCATGGTCTCCTCGAAGCTGGCGCTGTCGGGCCGCAGCCGCGCGAACAGGTCCAGCTTGCGCTGCAGCTCCGCCGCGCGCACATCGCGGCGCCACGCGCGCGACATGAACGCCGCGAGCACCTCCCGGGCGTAGGCCGCCTCGTCCCCCGCGTGGACGCTCTCGAAGAAGATGCGCGTGTGCGACGCTGGCGGCCATTGCTCGTAGACGGGCGCGGTGACCTCGACGTGGTGCACGTGGACGTCGCACGCGGAGAGCGAGGCGTTGACGATCTTCACGTACTCCGACGGGCTCGGGAGGTCGCCCAGCACGTTCGTCCCGCGCACCGAGTTGCGCGGATGGACCTGGCTCAGCGGCACGTCCCACTCGTAGTCCCGCGGCGCGTCCGGGGGCGCGTCGACGACGAGGTCGTGCTCGCTGATCCGGACCGAGCCGTGGGAGTCGTTGCTGGCCTGCCAGCCGAACACCAGCTGCAGACTCGGGAGCTGCGCGTCGGTCACGGACGCGCGCGACGCGCGCACCCGAACACGCAGCACCCCCTCGTCCGGGATCCGGTCCCCGAGCTCGACGATCAAGCCCTGTCGCGCCGGGAGCACGGCGATGTGGTCGGAGGCCTCGGGTGGAGCAGGTCGCTCGTCCACCGGCGCCCACGCGTAGCGCGCCTCTCCGTAGCTCCACGACTGCTGCGCCCTGCGCCCCGTGCTCCGGTCCTCGAAGTGGGCGCCGTGCGGCCGCGCCTGGAACTGGGCCATGCGGCGCGCGAGCAGCGCCTCCAGCGCCGCAGGATCCCCCACGTGCTCCGTTCGGAGCCGCGCGAGCTCCGCGTCCTGCCGCGCCCACTCGAGGGCGGCGGCGGCCTCCATGGGGATCGCCCAGTACAGCGGGGCCGGACGTGCGCCCAGGACCGTCGCCTGCCGCAGGGCCGCGCGGTTGGACTCCAGGTAGGCCCGCAGCTGCATCGCGCTGAGATGCAAGACCTCCGAGCTCGCCTGGAACCCGTCCTCCGAGGTGGGGTCGGGGGGCAGGTCCTGCGCGAAGCGGAAGGGCAGCCCGAGGAGGTCCTGGAGCGCGTACTCGTACTCGTAGCGCGTCATGCGCCGGAAGGACGAGTGCTCGCTCGTCGCGCGGCGGACCGAGGAGGCGACCTGAATCTGCGAGGCGAGCCACTCGACGACCTGGCCGCGCTCCTCGCCGGTGAGCTCGCCCTCGTCCTCGGGTGGCATCTCCCCGTTGGTCAAGGCCGCGAGGATGTCCACCCAGCTGTCCACGTCGTCGCCGTGAACGAGGTCGGGATCGAGCGCGTCGATGCGCAGACGGCCCTTCTGCCTGTCCGGGCCGTGACAGCGGAAACAGGCCGCCGACAGAATGGGCTCGATGCTCTCGAACGACGCGAGTTCGGTCGGCCCCGCATGCTGCGCGCGATCCCGCGGGCGCTGCGCCCCCTGCGCCTTGAGCGCGTCGAAGTCAGGGCGGTCCGCGATCGGCGACTCGTCCGGCTCCTGCGCGCCGGCACGCTCCACGACCAGGCCGAGCGCGGCGACCAGCAAGAGGCCGGGAAGGAGGCGGACGCCGAAGATGAGGTCGAGGGCTCGCGCGTCGGTGTGCATCGCGTTGGGCCGCGGGGCGGCCGGGGCGACCAGCGTATCCGAGCCTGAGTCCAGGCTCCCCGTGCAACGCGGGTCTTCTCGGAAACGGGCACGACGATCGCCGGCTCGAGGATCAGGAGTGTGACCTCCTACGCTACGATCCTGATCTTACCCCAGGACCGCGCCCGGCTGGGTGCCTGCGGGAGCTCGGGACTGAGCAGCTTCACGTCCGGCCCGAGAACAGACCGACCGCGCTCGGCTCGCTGATAAGCGGCTACAAGGAGGAGATCATGAACCCCGCCCTCGCTTCGCTCCTGCTCGTCCCCACGGCGCTCGCTTGTGAGAGTGGCTCGGCCCAGGAACCCGAGTCCACGCAGCTCCCGGCCGACGAGCCCCTCGAACCTCCGCTGCTCTCGAGCGCAATCCCGGACAGGCCGCAGGACGGTCGGCCGGTGATCAACGTCCGCTGGGACGGCAGGATCAGCGCCGGCCGCGAGAAAAAGCTTTACGCGGGCGTCATCCTCAACGACCGCGAGGTCCTCTACGACCCGCGGCTCGGTGCCTCGCTCGAGGACCCTTACGCGGGCGTCAAGCAGTGGCTCGCGCTGACCGCGCAGCGCATGGAGCAGGCCTCCCACGGTGGAGCAGGCTCGAGACTGCTGCTCCCGGATGAGCCTGTCTTGATCCGGCCGGACCGGAGCGCTCCCTTCGTGCAGGTGCAGAGGCTGATGGAGATCTGTGCGACGCAGGAGGTCCAGATCTGGAAGATCCAGCTCAGCTTCCTGACCACAGAGGGAGCGCCCGGCCTCGTCTGCGCGTACCTGCCGCTGGACATCGGCATCCCCCCTCCTGACGCCGAGCTGATCGAGGGGGTCGAGGTCCTGCTGCGCGTCGGGAAGGACGCCGCCACCGGCGCCCAGCAGGTTGGCGCCAAGCTGCGCCCGGGCCCCCCCCCGGCGCCGTACACCTCCAGCGATGAGGCCGCCGAACCGCCCCCGCGCTTCCTGTGGAACACGCCCGGTCTGATCGCGCTGTGGCCTGACCTGAACAGCCTGCCGGTACGTCGTCTGGAGTACTCGGTCGGCCCGTACCGCACCGAGGATTTGGAGGTGCTCGAGGAAAAGCTGCAGCAGCTCCACGCCAGCATGACGCGCTCCATGCCCATCGATCCGGACACGGGCGCACGCATGGACGTCCCCGTCACGATCGACGCCCGCGCCGGCACCTGCTACGAGGACATCGCCCCCGTGCTGGACGCCCTCCTCTCGGCCGGGTTCCTGGAGATCACGTTCCTCGCCGCGCCCAGGTTCGAGACCCCGGTCAAGTAGCCCCTCGCCGCCCAGCGTTCGAGGCGGGGCTTCGCGTGAGCTCGTCTCCCACGGAGGAGTGCGCCCATGGCGCTCCAGCGCTACCCTGACGCCCCCCGCAACCCTCGTGGAGAATGACCATGGGCCGCATCACCCGTAGCTGGAAGCTCCTCAAG
>JAQBVH010000205.1 GCA_027623615.1 Planctomycetota bacterium
GTTTGACCCTGCAGGTAGGTGAGAGACCCCGACCCACCGTTTCCACAGTCGATCGTCCAGGGACGAGGTCACCCTGCGGTCACGGGGTGGAGAGCCACTGGAGGCCCAACAGGCCCAACGCCACTGTGCCGAGCACGGTTGACCTCCCGCCCTGACTCCCGCTTCGCCCTGACTCCCGCTTCGCCCTGACTCCCGCTTCGCCTTGACTCCCGCTTCGCCTTGAGGCGTGCGGTTCCGCGGCGGAAGGAGTATCACCACGGGCCACCTGCGCCAGGTTGGGGCCATCAAGGCGACCATCAAGACGACCATCAAGACCATGCGCTCCCCTGAGGGTGAGCAGGGGTCGTGGCTGACCCGAGTCGCTCCTGGGGCGAGCGTTGAGCGCGAGGTAGGGCTGCGAACGCGGTTGTCTATCTGATGCTGTGCCCCCCAGGAGGAAGCTCTCCTACCCGCGGACGCGTGCCGTCAGCACGTGGTCACGCCACTCACCGTCGATGTGCAGGTACTTGCGCGCGTAGCCCTCGCGCTCGAAGCCGAGGCGGGCCAGGAGCCGTCCGCTGCGCTCGTTCTCCGGTCTGTAGTTGGCCATCACGCGGTGCAGGCCGAAGTCCTCGAAGCACCAGCGCACGAGACGCTCGAGGCCCTCGTACATGTAACCCTGCCCCTCGAAGCGCTGGTCGATGTTGTAGCCCAGGTAGCTGGCCTGGAAGGCGCCGCGCACGACGTTCGACAGGTTCGCCACACCGATCACGGGTCCCTCAGGGTCAGCGCGCTCGAGCAGGACGGTGCGCACGCTCCGGTCGAGGCGGTACTCCTCCTGGGAGATCGCCAGCTGGCTCTCCCACCAGGTCGTCTGGAGGAAGTCTTCGCTCCTCCGGGGCTCCCAGGGGCGCAGGTGGGCGGCGTTGCGGAGGTAGTAGTCCACCATCCGCGCGGCGAACTCCGGCCCGGGGAGCCGGAGGAGCAGCCGGTCCGTCTCCAGGCGCGGCAGGGGGGGCTTGGAGAGGGGGCCCATGAATTGTCGACCCTACCCCGCCGTGGCCCCCTCCGAAACTGCTCCAGCGGATCTCGGTTCTGGACGATGCGAACCTGGCTCTCCCTGCTGGGGCTACCCTGCTCGCATCTCCCCTGGAACAGCGCATGTCCCTCTACCTCGTCACCGGCGGCGCCGGCTTCATCGGCAGCCACATCACCACAGCCCTCGTCCAGCGCGGCGATCGCGTGCGGGTCCTCGACGACCTGTCCGGGGGTGACCTGCACAACCTGGCCGAGGTCGAGGTCGGCCCCCTGGGCTCGGGTGCCCCCGTCGAGTTCCTGCAGGGCGATGTCCAGGACGCAGACGACTGCCGCCGCTGCGCCGAAGGCGCGGCCGGCATCTTTCACGAGGCCGCACAGGTTTCCGTGCCCGACAGCATCGAGAGGCCGCGGCACTCCTACGGGGTCAACGTGATCGGCACCCTCAACGTGCTCGAGGCTGCGCGCGACGCCGCAGTTCCGCGGGTCGTCTTCGCAGCCTCCTCCGCGGCCTACGGCAACGAACCGACCCTGCCCAAGCACGAGGGGCTGGCCGTCGCCCCGTGTTCGCCCTACGCCTCGGGCAAGATCGCGGGCGAGCACCTCCTGCGCACCTGGTCCGAGTGCTTCGGTCTGCGCACGGTCTGCCTGCGCTACTTCAACGTCTTCGGTCCGCGCCAGTCGGACGACAGCCCCTACTCGGGCGTCATCGCGATCTTCGCCCGGCGGCTGCTCGAGGGTCTCCCGATCACGATCTTTGGCGACGGCGGTCAGACCCGAGATTTCGTCTACGTGGCCAACGTGGTCGCCGCGAACCTGGCTGCGATGGCCAGTGAGGTCGACGAGCCAGGCGCCGTGATCAACGTAGGGAGCGGCGAAGCGATCAGCCTCAACGACCTCTACCGAGCCATGGCCGCGGAGGTCGGAACGGACGCTCAACCCTCGTTTCTGCCCGCCCGCGCGGGCGACGTGCGACATAGCGTCGCAGATGTACTACGCGCGCAGGAGCTCCTGGGGTTCCGCGCCGAGGTGACCTGGCAGGAGGGCCTGCGACACACCCTTGCCTGGTACCGTGAGGTGCTGGCCGCGGCGACGGAATGACAACTCCTACCATCCCCGGGTTGATGGGCGGTTTGGGCCCGGATACCCTCTTCCGCCCTGAAACTCGCCCGGGACTTCTGAGCGCGTTTCCACCCTTCCCGACTTCCCCAAGAGGTGACTCTCATGGGTCTTGAGCACGAACTCCGGGACCTCTTCGGCCTGGACGATGGGGCCGTCAGCTACAAGTGCGACCTCAGCAAGGACGAACTCTTCGACTTGGCGATCGCGGGCGACCGCGGACGTGTGGTCGCTGACGGACCCGACGACGCCCAGAAGGCCTTCCCTACCAAGCTCGGAAAACAGGGCCCGCTCGTCTTCTACACCGACCCCTCCTGCACAGGACGTCCGGTGCAAGACACCTTCGGCGTCGCCCATCCCGGGCTCGAAGCGAAGGTCTGGTGGAAGAGCGACTTCCAGAAGTTCGACCCCGCGAAGTTTGGTCCCCTGCTCGACCGCGTCGGGCAGCACCTGAACGAGAAGGGCGCGACCCTCTACGTGAAGAACGTCTTCGCCGGGTCCGATCCTGAGTATGCGGTGCCTTACCGCTTCGTCGGTGAGTACGCGACCCATGCGCTGTTTGTCGACAACATGTTCCCCAAGGGCGTGGAGGGAGTCGCGGACGCGGACACCAAGCGGTGGACGCTGCTCAACGCGCCCAGCTTCCATGCCGACCCCGAGCGGGACGGCACCCTCTCGAAGCGTGCGGTGATCATGGACTTCGAGCGCCGGGTGTGCCTGGTCATCGGTCGCGCCGACTACTGCGGCGTGAACAAGAAGACCATGTTCACGGTGATGAACTACCTGCTGCCGAACCTCGGTCACATGTCGATGCACTGCTCGGCGAACGTGGGCGGGCGCAAGGACGCGGCCATCCTGTTCGGTCTCTCGGGCACCGGCAAGACGACCCTGTCGGCCGACCCGAACCGGGAGCTGATCGGCGACGACGAGACCGCCTGGACGCAGAGCGGCATCTCGAACCTCGAGGACGGCTGCTACGCGAAGCTGATCGACCTCGACAAGCAGGCCGAACCGATCATCGCCGCTGCCCTGTCGATGCCGGGCACCCTGATCGAGAACGTGCCGCCCCTGCCGGGCAAGCCGATGGAGGAGACCGATCCCCAGGAGCTCGACCTCACCAACAAGTCGATCACCGAGAACACGCGCTTCAGCTACCCGCTCTCCTGCAACCCGAACGTGGCCGCGGGCCAGCGTGGTGGTCATCCCGAGACGATCGTGCTCTTGACCGCGGACGCCTTTGGCGTGCTGCCGCCCGTGAGCGTGCTCGACTCGAAGGAGGTCATGTACCACTTCGTGATGGGCTTCACCGCAAAGCTCGCCGGCACCGAGGTCGGCGTGACCGAGCCCAAGGCGGCCTTCAGTGCGTGCTTCGGCGCGCCCTTCATGGCCCACCACCCGAGCGTCTACGCCAAAGGTCTGGCCGAGAAGATGGCCAAGCACGACGCGCACTGCATCCTGCTCAACACGGGTTGGGGCGGTGGTCCCTACGGTGTTGGCAAGCGCATTTCGATCAAGGACACCCGCGCCCTGCTCGACGCGGCCCTCGCTGGTGAGTTGAACGCGAGCGACATGGAGTACGAGGTGCACCCCGTCTTCAACCTGAAGGTGCCCAAGCGCTGCACAGGCGTCGACCCCGCCGTCCTCAACCCGCGCGAGTCGTGGGCGGACAAGGCTGCCTACGACACGGCCGCGAAGAAGCTGCGGGACCTTTTCCGCGCGACTTTCCAGGAGAAGGGCTTCGCGAAGCTCGGCATCGAGCCGGTCATGTAGTCGGACGCTTCACCCAAGACTGGGCCCGGGGTGCGCTTGCGCCACGGGTCTTTTTCGTGGCGCGTCGTCCGGTCGGCGCGGAGCCGGGTGCGAGGGGCGGGCGCAGGCTAGTGGTGTGGTTCACTCTTATGCGGCATGTCGATCGGCCCGTACGGGCGCGCTGCGGCGTTGCGCCTCCTCCGAGACTCGCAGAGGAGTCGCGTCGTCGGCGCGCCTTGCATCGCATCCCGTACGAACCGTCGATAATGCCCCATCAGAGTGAATCACACCACTAGATCGAGGGACGGATGCTGGCAGCAGCACGAATCAGGTCTTCCTCCGCCTCGATCAGCGCTTGCTCGACAGTCCGGAGTTCGGCCGGCTGCGCGTCGAGGTCACACAGCGCCAGGTCCCAGAAACCGACCGCGCGCCAATCGCCGAGCTTGTGACCCACGCGGTCGAAGGTCCCGACCGGGCGAAAGCCGAATGACTCGTGCAGCGTCACGCTGGCTTCGTTCGGTAGGGCGATGCCAGCGATCAAGCGCTGGAACCCCTGGCGGCGCAGCAGGGCGAACAAGGCCTCGTAGAGGGCACGCGCGACACCTCGCCGATGATGGTCGTGGTGGACGTACACGCTGACCTCCAGCGACCAGCAGTAGGCTGGGCGAGCCCGGAAGGGGACCGCGTAGGCGTAACCCAGGCATACACCCTCCTCCTCGGCCACGATCCAGGGAGCCCGCGCGAGGGTGCTCGCGATGCGCTGGGCGAGTTCCGCTCGGGCCGGGGCTTCGAACTCGAAGGAGACCCAGGTGTTCTCGACGACCGGGGTGTAGATCGCGAGGACCGCGTCAGCGTCCTCGGGGGTGGCCAGGCGGATCGAGGTCATGGCAACCCCATGCCAGCACGGAAAGGCCTCCGGTGCGAGCCCGGCCACGGGCTGGCCGCCTACAATCCGCGCCCGTAGCGAGGACAGCACCATGGAAGTCAGCGAAGAAGCCACCCAGCTCTACCTCGAAGGCCTGCGCCTGTACGGGGAGCACAAGTACGTCGAAGCGATCGAGGCTTACGAGAAGTCCCTCGCCGTGGCCACCGAATGGACCGAAGCGCTGCACGGCGTGGCGATGGCCCTGATGTATCTCGAGAGGTACGACGAGGCGATCAAGATCGGCGAGCGTATCTGCGAGCTCGACAAGAACGACGCCTTCGCGCACACGTCCCTCTCGATGTTCTACCAGCGCAAGAGCGCGGTCGCCGAGGCGGCCGGCGACGAGAAAGCTTCACGCGAGCTGATCGAGCTGGCGGAGGCAGAGGGCGCGAAGGCGCGCATGATCTCCTGGAAGGAAGAGCTCAAGCAGAACCCGAACGCCCGGCCGCCCGGACCCGCGGGGAGCATGGACGTCATCCAGTAACGCCACGAAGCGGGCCCTGACGGGCCCGCTTCGCGTTGATCGGTCACGGCGCCCAAGCAAAGACGCAGAGAGACGACTCAGTCGTCGCCGTCCTCTTCTTTCTCGTCGTCGTCGAGGCCGAGGATCTTGCGACCCTCCTCGCTGATCAGGTGCGGTCCCCAGGTCGGCTCGAACACGATGTCGACCTCGGTCGCCTCGACGCCCTCGAGCGTGTTGCAGCGACGCTTCATCACGTCGGGGATCGTGCGCGCTTCGGGGCACGACTGCGAGGTGAGGGTCATCGTGATCAACGCCTTCTCGTCCACGACCTTGACGTCGTAGATGAGCCCGAGGTCCACGATGTTGATCGGGATCTCCGGGTCGTAGACCTGCCTCAGTTCCGTGTAGACATCTTCGCTGGTGGCCATGTCGGCGAAGTCTAACGTGGACGGCAGCTTTGGGTAGGGGGGAGGCCCTCCCAGGCTAGAATCACCCCGTGATTCGCTACGAAGGAGACCTCTACCGACCGCCGTCCGAGGCGCAGAGCCTGATCCTGCAGGCCACCATCGGGTGCTCGTACAACGAGTGCACCTTTTGTGGGATGTACCGGGACAAGCGCTTCCGGGTGCGCCCGTTCGCTGAGCTCGAGGCCGAGATCGCATGGGCCCGGGAGGCCATGCCGGAGACACAGAAGGTGTTCCTGGCGGACGGGGACGCCCTGGTCGCCAAGGTCAGCTTCCTGGCGCGCATCCTCGATGCCGTGCGCGAGGCCTTCCCGCGTCTGCGGCGGGTCAGCACCTACGCCTCGCCACAGTCGCTGCAGGTCCGCAGCGTCGAGGACATGGCGCTGCTGCGCGAGAAGGGGCTGACCCTCTACTACCTGGGCATCGAGTCGGGGCACGACCCGACCCTGTCCCGACTCGAGAAGGGGGTCGATGCACAGGAGCTGATCCGGGTGGCGAACAAGGCCCACGCGGCCGGCGTGAAGCTCTCCACGATGATCCTGCTCGGCGCCGCCGGCCGCGAC
>JAQBVH010000206.1 GCA_027623615.1 Planctomycetota bacterium
CCACCAGATCAGGGAGCGCCTTGGGCTCTTCCAGTGGCTCGAGTTCCTCGAGGTCGGGGAGTTCTTCGGGGTCCTTGGACATCGCCTTGGCTGGGCTGGGGGTCGGGGGTCGGCGTCCCCCACGGGGGGCGACGCAGTGTACGAGGAGGTGAGAACGGGGTGCTCTAGTCTGGGATCAGCGCGCTCTGCGCCGGTGGTGCCGATGACTGGACAACGGCGCGCGCGGGGCCCTGGAGGCGGCAGCCGTCCACCATATGGGGTGGTTCTACCACGCACCGGAGGGGCAGGCTACGAACGGAGATCGGGATCACAGGTTGCGCAGGCGCTCCTCGCGGTCCCGGGCTTCCAAGGCCTCGACCAGCGCTTCGAGGCGGCCCTCGATCACCTGCTCCAAGCTGAAGTTCTTCTTGTCACTGTCCTCCAGCCGGTGATCGGTCACCCGGTTCTGGGGGAAGTTGTAGGTGCGCACCCGGGCGCTGCGGTCGCCGGTGCCGACCTGGTCCTTGCGGGTGGCAGCGCGCTCGGCGTGGATGCGGCTCTGCTCGGCCTCGAACAGGCGCGCACGCAGGATGCGCATCGCCTTTGTCTTGTTCTTGAGCTGGGACTTCTCGTCCTGGCAGATGACCACCGTCGAGGTCGGCGTGTGGGTGATGCGCACCGCTGAGTTGAGCTTGTTGACCGCCTGCCCACCGGGACCCGAGGAGCGCATCGTGTCGATGCGCAGGTCCTCGTCGCGGATGTCGAGCTCGACCTCCTCGGCCTCGGGCAACACGGCGCACGTTGCCGCCGAGGTGTGGATGCGCCCTTGGGTCTCCGTGACCGGGACGCGCTGCACCCGGTGGCCGCCGGACTCGAAGCGCAGCTTGCGCCATGCGCCGACACCGGAGACCGCGAACACGATCTCCTTGAAGCCGCCGACCTCCGAGCGCGACGCCTCCATCAGCTCGACCTTCCAGCGCTGGGCGTCGAAGTACTTGCCGTACATGCGGAAGAGGTCCGCGGCGAAGAGGGTCGCCTCGTCACCGCCAGCGCCGGCGCGGATCTCGAAGATGACCTTGTCGCGCTCGTCCTCGGGGTCGGCGATCAAGGCCAGCTTGATGCGCCGATCGAGGGCGACCTCAGCATCCTCGAGGCCCTCCAGGTCTTCCTGGGCCAAGGCCACGAACTCCTCGTCGTCGCTCTCGGCGACGATCTCCTCGGCCTCCGTGCGGCGCTCGATCAGGGTCGTGACCTCCAGGAACATCCGCGACGATTGTTCGAGGCTGCCCCGCTCGCGCAGGAGCCCCAGGGACTTGCGCGGGTCGGAGGCGACCTCAGGATCGGCCAGCTGCTCGGTCAGCTCGGCGTGGCGCTCGGCGCGTTTACGCAGCTTGTCGAGCAGGTCGGGATGGAACTCCATCGGCGGACTCCTGGGGCCTGGGCGTCGAGCAAGGAAAGCGCCACGCACCACGAGCCTTCACCGCTGGCCAGCGACGGGCCACGGCAGAGCACCGGCCCACCGGCCAGGACTCGAGACGGCGGACGTGCCGCCGGCGCAGCTAATCGTCCTGGTTCGCCTTGGTCTTGGCGTGCTGGGTACCGAACTTCCTGATGAAGCGGTCCACCCGGCCGGCGGTGTCCACGAACTTCTGCTTGCCCGTGTAGAACGGGTGGCAGACGTTGCAGATCTCGATCTTCAGCTCCTTGACCGTTGCCTTGGTCGTGAAGGAGTTCCCGCAACCGCAGGTGACCGTGCAGTCGTCGTAGTTGGGGTGGGTATCAGCCTTCATGGCGCGCTACTCGGTTGGAGGGCCCGTCGGAGTGGGTCCTCGGAGGTTCTGGCCGGGAAATCGAGCCGACAAAGGTATCTCCACGCCGGCCAGCGAGCAAGGCCCCCAGGAGCGAGGTTTCGGCTCAGGAGCCCGCACCCCGGGTGCAAGCTCCGGGCGGCCGCAGCGGCAGGCGCGGCGCGGAGGAAGTCCGCGCCTGCGCAGGAGGCATGATGGGCCCGAAAAGCTCCCTACGCCAGCTCCTCGAGGAGGCGCCGGGTCAAGTCGACCGGTAGGCCGACCACGTTGTCGAAGCCCCCCTCCTCGAGGGAGGTCACGAAGGCGTCGGCGTTCTCCTGGATCGCGTAGCCCCCAGCCTTGTCGCGCCACTCCCCCGAGGCCACGTAGGCAGTGACCTCGTCCGGGGTGATCCGGCGCATGGTGACCCAGGTGCGCTCGCTGGCCACGCGCTGGGCTCCGTCAGGCATGCGCAGCACAGCGACCCCGGTGACCACCCGGTGGCGGCTCCCCGAGAGCGCCTCGAGCATGGCCTTGGCCTCGGCCACGTCTCCCGGCTTGCCGAGCAGGCGGTCACGGCCGTCTTCACCGGTCAGGGCAACCACGGTGTCGGAACCGATGACTCGCAGGGGCATCTCGGGGTGCCGCTGCGCCACCGCGCGAGCCTTGCGCAGGGCGAGCAGCTCCGCCGCTTCCACCGCGGACTCGTCCCCCCTCAGGGTCTCATCGACCCCGGCGACCTCGACCTCGAAGGTCAGGCCGGCCTCCGCCAGGAGCGCCCTTCGACGCGGCGAGGCTGAAGCAAGCAGGATCGGCGCGCCCGCCACAGCTCAGCGGCGGCGGGTGGCGGTCTTGCTCGCCTTCTTGGCGGCGGGCTTCTTCTTGGAGGCGGTCTTCTTCGCGGCGGGCTTCTTGGCAGCGGTCCGCTTCTTGGCCGGAGCCTTGGCCGCCTGCTTCGCCGTGGCCTTCTTCGCCGTGGCCTTCTTCGCCGTGGCCTTCTTCGCGGCGGTCTTCTTCTTGGCCGGAGCCTTCTTGGCCGCTTTCCTTGCCGTGGGCTTCTTCGCCGCCGCCTTCTTGCTCGAGGTCTTGGCGGCCTTCTTCTTGGCCGCGGGCTTCTTGGCGGACGTGTTCTTGGAAGCGGCCTTCTTCTTGTCGGCATCCTTCTTGGCCGCGGCTTTCTTCTTCGCGACCTCGAAGGCCTTCTTCTTCTTGATGCGGTCCTTCTCGCGCGCGATCGCCTCCGCCTTGCGCTCGGCGTCTTTCTGACGCTTGCGCAGCTCGGCCTCGAGGCGCTTGCTCTCCTTCTCCTCTTCCTTGCGCAGACGCTCGGCTTCGCGCTCGTCGGCCTTGCGCTGGCGTTCCTCATCGCGCTCCCGGCGCACGGCCTCACGCTCGAGCTGAGAGAGCCGATCCTTGCGCGCCTTCCGGCCGGCGGGGATCGTCTGCAACAGGTCGACCGTCATGTAGATGGGGTCGTCCGGGTCGGTCCACCGGTCGGCGATCTCGTGGAAGCAGAGGGTGAACGCCAGCTCCTCACCCTTGGGAACCAAGGGATCGATCATGGCCTGGGCCTTCTTGATCGAGGTCGTGCGCGCGATCAGGCCGAGCCGATCGAGAATCCGAATCACGGCGGTATGCACGGGAACCCGGCCCTCCGCGGCCAACCAGAGCAGGTAGCCGCCGCCGGTCATACCGATCGAATCAAGCTCGGCGATGATCAAGCCGGCGGCCGTGGGGTCCTCACGCAGGATCTCGAGGTCCATGCCGTGGGTCTCCTGAAAGACGTTCTGCAGGTACGCCTTCAACGCCATCGCGGCCGGACCGAGGTCCTTGAGCAGGGCCGGACCCTTCTTGCGCGAACCGGTCTTCAGGTGCGAGGAGATCTCCTGCAGCTGACACACGCGCACCTCGTTCCAGTCGACGTAGGCGCCGCGCAGGCTCTCGACCGACTGCACCGCTTGGCGCTCGGTCAGGTGACGCATCAGGACCAGGACCGCTCCGTGGGAGATCAGGTCCAGCCCTTCCGCGGGGTTCTCGGGGACGGGGTGGCGCAGATCCACCGCCTGGATGAGCTTGGCGACGAGGTCGGTCTTCTTGCTCACGTGGAACTCCGATGCGGGACGCGTGGTGTCCCGTCAGGGGTCTGGTCTCTCCAGGAGATCCGGACCGGTCGGCGGGCGACGCAGGGGATGGAACGAGAACAGGCCGCAGGACTCGTGGACCTGCGGCCTGCGTGATCGCTTGAGCGGCTACTCCGCAGCAGCGGTAGCAGCCTTGGCCGCCTTGCGCGCGGCCGACTTGGCCACCTTGCGCTCGGCCTGACGTGCGGTCTTGGCGTCGGCGCGCGCCGCCTTGGCGGCGTGCTTGCGAACGCGCGTCTTGGTCGCAGTGCCGCGACCCTTGCGCTTGCGCACCTTGTCCTTGCCCAGCTCCAGGTCGCCCTCGTAAACGCCGTGGGCCTTGAACAGCGAGTGCACGGTCTCACTGGGCTTCGCACCGTGCTGCAGCCAGTGGCGAGCACGATCGACGTCCAGGGTGTGCTGCCGCTCGGCGGCCGGGCAGACCGGATCGTAGAAACCGAGAGACTCGAGCACACGACCATCCCGCGGGGAGCGGGAGTCGGCGACGGAGATGCGGTAGCAGGGCCGGTTGCGGCGACCGGTACGCTTGAGACGGATGACGACAGCCATGATCAGATCGGTTCGGGGGCCCGGGGGGTGGTGCTCCCGAGAATGGGCGGAAGATTCGACCACTCCGGGGGCGGATCGTCCAGTCGCAGGACGCGAAATTCTGGTGCTCTCCGGCGGGGTCCAGTCAGCGCTTCTTGCGGTTCTTGCGCTTCTGCTTGCGCTTGTCCTTCTCCTTCTTGCGCCGTGAGGACAGGTCTCCGCTGCCCTGGCGGGTCGAGGAGGAGCCCATCGGGCGCGGGGCGCTCGGGTCCATCATGTTGCCCATGCCCATGGCTTCGAGATCCTCCTTGGAGGGCCCGCCGCGGCCCCCGAACAGGCCGCCGAGCCCCCCGAGCAGGCCGCCGCCGCCCGCCTTGGGGTCCAGCATCTCCCCGGTCGGGGACATGCCGGCCAGGGCCTCGCGCTTGGCGCCTTTGCCCATGCGCGCTCCCAGGCCCAGCTTGTTCAGGTTCTTCATCATCCCGCGCATGTCCTTGAAGCGCTTGAGCAGCTCATTGACCGCGTTCAGCTCCTGACCGGCGCCGCGGGCAACCCGCCGCCGGCGGGACATGTCGAGGATGTGGGGCTGGATGCGCTCCCGGGGCGTCATCGAGGTGAACAGAGCCTCGAGCCGGTTCATCTGCGTCTCGTCGACGTCGAGGTCTCCGAGCTGCCCCATGCCCGGCATCATGCCGAGCACCTTCTTCATCGGGCCCAGCTTGCGCACCATCGAGATGGTCGAGCGCATGTCCTCGAGGGTGAAGTCCCCCATGACCATCTTCTCGAAGCTGGCCTGGGCTTCCTCCTCGTCGATCTTCTGGGTGGCGGTCTCGACCAGGCCGACCACGTCGCCCATGCCGAGGATCCGGCCGGCGACGCGTTCGGGGTGGAAGACGTCGAGGTCGTCGATCTTCTCGCCGGTGCCGACGTAGAGGATCGGACAGCCGGTGACCGCCTTGAGGCTGACCGCGGCGCCCGCCCGCGTGTCCCCGTCCATCTTGGTCAGGATCACGCCGGTCAGGGACAGGCGCGCGTGGAACGCCTTGGCGGATTGGACCGCGTCCTGGCCGGTCATGCCGTCGACGACCAGCACCTGGTTGTCGGGCTTGGTCGCCTTGGCGATCTCCGCCACCTCGCCCATCAATTCGTCGTCGACGTGCAGGCGACCGGCGGTGTCGAGGATGACGAGGTCGTACCCGTTCGCCGCCGCGTGGGCGACGCCGCGGATGCAGACCTGGGGCGGGGTCAGCCCCGCCTCGTGGAAGACCGGCACCCCGATCTGCTTGCCGAGGATCTCGAGCTGCTGCACCGCCGCGGGGCGCTTGACGTCCGCGGCCACGAGCAGGGGCCGGCGCCCGTTCTGCTCCATGAGCTGCTTGGCCAGCTTGGCGCAGGTGGTCGTCTTGCCCGCGCCCTGCAGGCCCGCCATCAAGACGACGGTGGGCGGCTTCTTGGCGAAGGTGAGGGTCGCCCCCTCGGGCCCCATCATGTCGACCAGCTCGGCGTGCACGGCGTGCACGAACTGATCGGAGGCGTCGACCCCCCTTAGCCGGCCCTCTCCGAGGGCTCGCTCCTTCACCCGGTCCGCGAAGTCGCGGGCCAGCTGGAAGTGGACATCGGCCTCGAGGAGGGCCTGGCGAACCGCCGAGAGACCCTCGGCGATGTTGTCTTCCGTCAGCTCGCGCTTGCCCTTGAACAGGCCGAGCGAGCTGGACAGGCGGCTGGTGAGGGACTCAAACATGGCGCGGCGGTGGTTATAGCACGTCGAGGCGCCCGCTTCCGATCGCCCCCCAACGTCCGGCATTCGGAATCCTTGCACGCCTTTGCGCGCCGAGCCGCTC
>JAQBVH010000207.1 GCA_027623615.1 Planctomycetota bacterium
CCGCTGCCGCGCCGCGCGCGCTGTCGGCGGCGCGGCTGCGCTCCGGGGAGTCGAGCTGGCGCGTGGACAGCGCGGTCGCGTTCGCTGAGGGCTGGAACGGCGCCGCGGTGGTCGATCGCTCGAGCGGCGCCCTGCTCGGACTGCTGCTCGTGCAGGCGGACGGCGCTCGCGTGCAGTCGATCCCGCCCGAAGCCCTCGGCGAGTAGCGCCGGCGGCGCCCGGCTCCGGCTCCGGCTACTGGCTCCGGCTACTGCCCGGACAGCTCTGCGTAGGTGCGGCCCGCCTCCGGGTCGATGCTGTGGGGGAAGCCGCTGCCGACCCAGCCCTCTTGCACAAGGCGGCCGATCTCGTCGTGCCGACCGCTGAAGCCGCCGTCCATGTTGGCCAGGTTCGACCAACCCACGCCGGCCAAGAGGTCGCAGGCGCGAGCAGAGCGGCCCCCGATCTTGCACCCGACCACCAACCTCTGGTCCTTGGCGAAGTGCTTCTCGACGACCTGTACGAACTCGGGGTTGGGTTCCATTCCCATCGGGCCGTGGTGCAGCAGGGGCACATTGAAGGCGCCGGGCACGTGACCCGCGTCGTACTCTTCGACAGTACGCACGTCCAGGTAGGTCCAGCTGTCCTGATCAAGGCGTTCGCGGGCGATGGGCGGGGTGATCGTCTCGAAGCTCATTGGGGAGGATTGGGGGGCGACGCTGGTCGGTTCCGTGGACGGCAGGATAACCTCCTGCCCACCTCCTCCAGGGCCCTCCAGTCGCAAACCAAACCCTCCCCCCTGCGCGACGTGTCCCAAGTGGGCGTGATTCATGTGGTCGCCGCAGCGGTCAAGCTCGGCTTCGGGCACTCCGACGTGAACCCCGGCAGGCGTCGCCGCGGCGTCGCGCCCTACAAGCAGTCGACGCGCTTCTCCTTCGCCCGCGGATGGACAACCTGCGCACGGGCCTCGATCGACTCGAGGCGATGCTGAGCGAGGCCTGGGTCAGCGGCCGAGGCGCCTACGCAGCCCCGCCGCGCGCGCGGCGTCGCCCTGGGCCTCGACGATCTCGAGCAGGGCCGCGTACAGGCCGAGCACGCGCGGGTTGTCCATGCCGAGCTCGGTCTCGATCGGGACGAGGGCCGCTTCCATCTGCTCGCGGGCCTCGCTCAAGCGCTCGAGGGCGAACAGCGTGCGGGCGCGGTCCGCGCGGACCACGTTGAGCTTCCAGTTGTCGTCCTCGAGGTTCGTCCCCAGGGTCGCGAGCGCAACGAGGTACGCCGCGTCCGCCTCGCCGAACTGCTCCGCGTCGTGGAAAATGCGCGCCAGCTCGGCCTGGCCGAAGCCGAGGTTCACGTGCCCGGGCGGATAGCGGCGCTCACGGATCGCCAGGGACCTGCGCGCCTCGGCGAGGGCCTCGCCGTGGCGCGCCTGGGCGCGCAGCGCGCGGGCCAGCTCGTTGCGCAGGAACCCGGTGCTCAGGTGGTCGTCGCCGTTGACGCGCACGCTCGCATCGATCGCCTTGCGCAGGAGCTCCTCGGCCACGGCGGGCTCGCCCAGCTCGGTCCAGGTGGGAGGCCAGCGTGTGGTCGTGGTCCTGGCCGTGCAGGGCGAGGCGCGCCGCGTACGCTTCGACCAGCAGGTCCCGGGACTCCGCGAGCTCTCCGAGTTCCCGATAGATGTCGGCCAGTTGTTCCATGGTCGTCATCGTCTCCGGGTCGATCCCGAGGCCCGTCGCCAGCCGCGGCTGGTCGAGGGTGCGCCGCTGGGAGGCGAGCACCAGCTCGAGGTTGAGCCGCGCCTCCTGGGTCTTGCCCGTGACGACGAGGACCTCGGTCAACCCGGCGCGCGAGGCCAGGGTGGCTGGATGGTCGACCCCGAGCGTCTCCTCGCGCAGGCCAAGCACATGCACGAACAGCTCATGCGCTCGGTGGAATTCGCCGGCGTCGTCGTGAAGCAGCGCACGGTTGTGTGCGAGACTGAGCAGGGTGGGGTGGTCTTCGTTGTAGGCGCTGCGACCGAGCGTCAGCAACTCCTCGAGCAGGTCGACGGCTTCTGGGCGTCGGTCCAGATCCCGCAGCGTGAGGGCGAGGTCGTTGCCCACCTCCAAGCAGAAGTCGTCGTCGGGCCCGAACTCCTGGCGCCCGAGCTCGAGGGCGCGGCGATGGATGAGTTCGGCGTCCGCGAGCTTCCAACGATCCATGTAGTTGCCGGCGAGCTCATGGAGGACGCGGGCGAGATCACCTGGAGACGCCTCCTCGAGCTCCTCGATCGCGCCCGCGAGTACGCTCTCGATCATCGCCTCCACGTCGAAGTTCGCCAGGCTGGCGCGCATCGGGTCGAGCTGGGCGAGCAGATTGGCCGTCAGAAACTGGCTGATGCGGTTCGCCCGCTCGGACTCCTCGGCTGCCAGGCGGTCCACGCGCGCGACCTCTCGGGACTTTTCCTCAGCGTCGAGAGACTTCACGACCACTGCCACTCCAGCTCCGATCAGGGCCAGGCTCATGACCGTGGTCGCGGCCACCAGGCGCAGATTGCGGGCCACGTAGCAGCGCAGCACGTAACCGGCGCTGTGGGGTCGGGCCCGGATGGGTTCCTTGGCCAGGAAGCGGCGCAGATCCTCGACCAGGGCCGCCGGGCTCGGGTAGCGCTCGTCGGCGACCTTGGCCAGGGCCCGGGTCGTGATGTACTCGAGGTCGAGGGGCGCCTTGGGTGCCGCCTCCGTCAGGGGCCTCGGGGCCTCCTGCGCGACCGCCAGCAGCATCTGCGCGGCGCTGCGCCCGGCGACCGGAATGGGAAGCTCGCCGGTGATCAGCTGGTACAGCAGTACGCCGAGGGCATACACGTCGACGCGCGGGTCGACCGATCCCGCGTCGCTGCGCACCTGCTCGGGTGCCATGTAGGGCAGGGTGCCAGCCAGCTCGCCGGAGGAAGGGCGCTCTCCGGACGGCCCGTCGATCGTTGCGGAGACGCCGAAGTCGAGCACCTTCGGATGGCCAGCCTCGGTGACCAGGATGTTGCCCGGCTTGAGATCCCGATGCACCACGCCGCGTTGGTGCGCGTGCTGGATCGCCTCACCGATCTCGATCAACAGGGCGAGGCGTTGCTCCAGGTCGAGGCCCTGCTCGCGCACGTGCTCGAGCAGTCCTCGGCCCCGCACCAGCTCCATGACGAAGTAGGGGCGCCTGACCCCGCCTTGCTCGAAGGTCCCGCCCTCGAAGACCTGGGCGATCCCCGGGTGGGCCAGGCGACCGAGCAGGTCGGCCTCCGCCTCGAGCCGCTGCATGCGCTCGACGCTCATGCGTCCTGGTCGCAGGACCTTGACCGCGACCTCCCGGTTGGGATGGTCCTGGCGGGCGAGGTAGACGATGCCCATGCCGCCTTCACCCACGGTGCCGAGGACCTCGTAGGGACCGATCGCCAGGGGCGGCTCCTCGGTCTCGTCCGCGCCGCCGACGAGCCACGCCTGGCTCGAGGCCAGGGCGGAGCCGTCGAGGAAGTCCTGAGAGTCCTCGTCGGCGCGCAGCAGCTCCTCGACCTCGGCCCGCAGGTTCGGGTCGGGACAGCTGCGCTCGAGGAACGCCGTTCTTGCCACGTCGTCCAACCCGGAGGCCTCGAAGAACAGCTCCTGGAGCAGCTCGTGGTGGGTGGTCACGCGGTCCCCTGGGAGATCTCGCGGTGCAGCCAGGCGCGAGCGAAGCGCCACTGGCGATCCACAGTGGCCGTTCCGATGTCGAGGGCCTCCGCGGTGGCCTCGATCGTCAAGCCTGAGAAGTAGCGCAGCATCACGATCTCGTGCTGGCGCGGATCGACGTGCTCGAGCTTCGCCAGGGCGGCGTCGAGGGCGAGCAGGTCGAGGCCCGCCTCCGCCTCCGGCAGAGGTGCGTCGCCGAGAGTCACCTGGTGCCAGTTGCCACCACGCTTGAGCCGGTGCTTCGTGCGTGCCGCGTCGACGAGGATGTTGCGCATGGCTCGGGCGCAGGAGCCGAAGAAGTGGCGCCGGTCCTCCCAGGCCCCTGCACCGCCCAGGAGCTTCATGTAGGCCTCGTGCACCAGGCCAGTGGCCTGGAGGGTCTGCTGCGGGCCGAGCTTCTGGAGCTGGAACTGGGCTAGCTGACGCAGCTCGTCGTAGACCAGCGGCAGGAGGTCGTCCGACTCCGCCTCACCACGCCGGATGGCGCTGAGGACGAGGGTGACCTCCTGGGGGGCGCTCATGGGTAGCAGGGCGGGGGACGCAACCAAGCGAACAACTCCAGCATAGGGGCCAGGCGGGCAGGAGGGGGGCACCGAACCTCCGTCGTCCCGCCCTGATTCACGTCAGCCTTTCCGGGGAAGATCCCGGCGTCGGCGACCCCGTCGGGGTCGCCACCCTGACGGTGCGGCGCTCGGGGCCCGTTGGTCTCCAGCGCACTTCGGGCGTGGATGTCTCTCGGCGCCGCACCTTGCCGGGCGGCGGCCCGAGGCAAGGCACCCGGGGCCAAACTCCTGGGAGGGGACCCCGGCGTGGTAGGTTCCTACGACGCCATGCTGCAACGCCGCCAAATCCTCCTCTGCGCGCCCCTCGTTCTCCTCGCCGCGTGCGGCGACGGGGGGCCGGAACCCTCGAGTCCGGTCGACCCGCAGACCGGCGCCACGGGCCCGGACGTGGTCGTGTTCCTGATCGACACCCTGCGCGCGGACCGGACCGGTCCGGGCGGTCGTGAGGGTGCGCTGACCCCCGTGCTGGATGCCTTGGCGGGTGAAGGGGTCGTATTCAGCCAGGCCCACTCCCCCGGTCCCTGGACGCTGCCCTCGGTCGTCTCGATCCTGACCGGCCGCCACATTGCTGAGCACAACGTCGTCCAGGAGAAGTTCGAGCTGGCGGAGACGATCCCGATCCTGCCCCAGCTCCTGCTCGACGTCGGGTACGACACCGCGAACTACCACCGCAACCCGTTCGCTGGGAAGAACTTCGGTCTCGACGCAGGCTTCCAGATCTGCGAGCACGTTCGTGGCGGCGCCACGATCACGGGCAAGACGCTGGACCCGATGTACGACGCCTTCGATGGCGGGCCCTACTTCGTCTACCTGCACAGCGCGGAGCCCCACGACCCGCATTCGACCTTCCATCCGGCGGCGAAGCGCATCAACCCGGTCTCCCCGGAGTTCTTGACCGAGTACGGCCAGCTGGTCAAGGACTACCGCAACGCGACCCGGGTCGACTTTCGCAAGCGGCCCCTCGGCACGACGGACAACACCGAGGAGCAGCGCGGCTACATGGCACGGTTGACCGAGCTCATCCCCGAGGTCGAGAACATCTACATGGGCTCGGTGTCCGTCGCGGACAGTCGGGTCGGTTCGGTGATCGAGAAGATCAAGCAGCGCGGCCGCTGGGACGACACCCTCTTCATCGTGATCTCCGATCACGGCGAGGAGATGAGCGATCACGGCGGCTGGCAGCACGACCAATCCGTCTACCAGGAGCTGCTGCACGTGCCGCTGGTCATCCGCTTCCCGAAGGGGGAGTACGGTGGTACGCGCATCGACGAGCCCGTGTCCCTGATCGATCTCGTGCCGACCGTCCTCGATGTCGTGGGCGCGCCCGCCAGCGGCGTGCGCCTCACGGGAGAGAGCCTGATGCCGCTCGTGCGAGGCGAGGCCGAGGCGCGCGGACCGCAGCTCGTGGGCATGCGCAACAACCAGCGCAAGTACTTCAAGCCCTACAAGGAGCAGCGCGGCGACCTGAACCTGGCCGTCCGCGACGGCAAGTGGAAGGCGATCTACAACCACGAGCCGGGCACGCTCGAGCTCTACGACCTGGAGCGTGACCCCGGGGAGCTGGAGGATCTGGTCGCAACCGAGGTGGAGCTCGCAGAGCGCCTCAAGCTCTTTGCCTTGCAGAGCTACGCCGACCTCCTCTTGAACTCGGAGCGGGCGCAGGAGGGAGGCCTCGACAACGCGGACCAGGAGACCCTGCAAGGCCTCGAGCAGCTCGGCTACCTGGGCGGCGGCGAGGAGGAGGAGGCGAGGGACGACGAGAGGCAGCAGGAGGAGGGCAAGCGCTAGCCCTCCGCCGGCCCCGCTTCACAGTCACTCTCAGCGGTCGCCGCGGACGAAGATCTCGTAGCCGATCTTGTCCCCGCGGGAGGGACCGAGCCAGATCAGCGCGTCCACGCCTTGGACCTCGTCCACGAATTCCTGCAGGCGGACCTGGGCGCGCGGATCGGTGAGCTCCGAGAGACCGGCGGCCTGCCGGGCGCGGGCGACCAGCTCGATCGAACTGGAGTCGTGGCCC
>JAQBVH010000208.1 GCA_027623615.1 Planctomycetota bacterium
TTGTTGGTCGTCACACCTGACGGTGTGGGCGACCGGAGCTTGCACCTGGGGCGCAAGCTCCTACCGCGGCTCGCCGGTCCGGATCCACTCTTCGAGCAGGAGCGCCGCGCTCCACGAGTCCTTGCGCGCCTTGCGCTCCTGGCCGCGATAGCCGGCCTCGCTGAGGCGCGACTCGGCCTCCTTGGTCGTCAAGCGTTCGTCGACCAGCACGACCGTCACGGCGGGAAAGCGCTGGCGCAGGCGCTCGCAGAACGCCTCGACATCCGCCGCGCGCGGTCCGGCGCTGCCGTCCATGTTGAGGGGTTGGCCGACCACGAACACATCCACGTCCCGATCGTCGAGCAGCCCGGCGACGTGATCGCAGAGCTCGTCGCTGTCGCCAGGCTGCTGGCAGACGCCGAGGGGCTGCACGGACAGGCGCAGCGGGTCGGTCACGGCGAAGCCGGTGCGCTTGGTGCCGTGGTCGATACCGAGGGCCGAGCGCTCCATCAGAAGCGCTTCGGGAGCTCGCCGTAGCTCGGCAACGGCAGGCGCTGGCGCACGGAAGGCTTCCCGAAGAAGCCTGAGAACAGGCCGCGCACGACCACAGCGGGACGGGACATGTCGCCGCGCACCGAGAGACTCAGGAGGCTGTTCTGGATGACGTACAAGAGACGCGTCAGCAGGCCGAACTGGTCGAGCAGCGCGTAGCGCACCTCGAAGTCGTGCGCGAGGGTCCCGTCGAAGTCGATCGTACCGCCGCCGACGAGGAACATCATGTCGCTCTCGAGCCGCATCTCGGGGAAGGTGATCACACCGTCCGCGATCTGATAGTCGCCCTGCATGCGCGAGAAGGTCGCGGCGGTGGGGAAGCCGAGGCGTGAGAGCACGGCCTGGAAGACCGGCACCGCCCACAGGGCCGACTCGCTCAGCTCGTACTCGCCCGCGCCTTCGATGCCGGTCAGGTGGTCCAGGTCGCCGCGCAGCTGCAGGGTCGCGTCGACCAGGCCCTTGTTCGCGAAGCTCGAGTTGAAGATCCCGCGGAGGAGCTTGCCCGCCTCGACCTGGGCCATGCGGCCGGCGAAGACGAACGGGAAGGGCGGCTCGAGGTCGATCGCGAAGAAGGTCGAGCCTCCGCGCCCGGCGAGGGAGCGCAGGCGACCACCCTCGAAGGCGCCGTCGAGAGCCTCGATCGTGAGGCGCGGCTCGACGTAGGTGAGCTGCAGGCGAGCGTCGTCGAGCTGGCGGTCGGCGACCTTGCCCGAGAGCAAGCCGACCCGCGCGAGGGCGCGCACACGACCGGCTTCGATGCGCAGGTCGAGCTCCACGTCCTCGGCGAAGCGCACCTCCACCGGCAGGCCGACCACGGTGCGCATGTCCTCGATGCGCAGGCTTCCTTCGAACTTGACGTCGCTGCGGCCTCCCCTGTGGATGACCGACAGGGCGCCGTCCTTGATGTCGAAGCGGCCGGTGGTGTCGAACTCCTCGAGCAGCGTGCGCACGGCACGCGCGTCGAGGAAGACCTCCAGGTGCTCGCGGTCGATCGGGACCGCCTCCGCGGCGAGTCGGCCGTCGAGGCGCCAGCCGTCCCGCCCGAGGCGCTCGAAGGTCACCTCACGCAGGGCGACGGCCGTGCGCCCGAGCCGCGCGGTCAGGAGGCGTCCGTTCCAGACGTTGTCGACCGCGTTCCAGGAGAGCGGTCCCTGGAGATCTCCGAACAAGGAGACCCCATCGAAGAGCAACTCGTGAAGGCGGGCTTGCACGACCACGCCGCCGCCGACGACCTCGGTCGTACCTGGCGCCATCTCGAGGCTCGCGGCGAAATCGATGCTGCCCCTGCTCGAGACCCCCTTGAACTCGAGGTCGATCGGGTCCTCGGATTGGTCGGCCAGGGCGGTCTCGAGCGAGGCGAGCAGTCGGGGGTCGAGGGGATCGGCGCCCGCGCCGATGACCTCGATGCGCGTCGGTCCCTCGAGGGGGAAGTGGCCCCCGTACCAGACGGGCAGGGGAGCGCCAGCGCCGGCCCAGCTCCCGAGCAGGCCGAAGCGGAGCTCGAACTCCGGTCCCGCCCCAGGTCCAGCGCGCCAACTCGCGAGCACGCGCCCGGATGCAGCGTCGGTCAGCATCGGGAAGATGTCGGGTTGGAAGGACACGCCGCCCGGCGTCGTGCCGATCTCGAGGGAGATCGGTTGGTCGTAGCCTGACGCCTCGCGGTTCGCGCGCACGAGCACGTCGCCCTTCCCGATCAGCCCTGCCGCCTCGATCCTCGCCAAGGTCTCCGGGTCGCGGATGCCGAGCTGTTCTCGAAGCTGGCTGCCGACGAGGTCCATCTCGTCGATGCGGACCGCCCAGGTCGCCTCGCCCGGTCCGTCCGCACCGCCCTCGTTGCGACCGAGGACGCGCACGGCCTCGCCGGCTTGTTTCGTGCGTCCCGTCAGGTCGAGGGTGGTCACCGCCCGGCCCTGCTCCAATCCGCGGCCGTCGCTGCGCAGGAGCAGCCGACCATTGACCTGGTCGCAGGGCACCGCGAAGTCCGCCCAACGAGCCTCGACGTCATGGAAGAGCACCTCGACCTCGCTGGCCATCCCCGGATGCTCGGGGTTGCGCAGCATCTCGATGCGCACGCCGAGACGACCCCCTTGCGGGAGGTAGTCCATCCACAGGGTCTCGCATCCCTCGAGGCCGCGTAGTCCTCGGAAGGCCTCAGCGAGGTGATCACCGACGGTGAGGCCCTCGGACACGGCGCGCAGGTGGAAGCGCTCTGGCCCACTGCGCCTCAGCTCTGGTGGGCGCGTCCAGCCCGGCGTCTGCCGCAGGCTGCAAGTCGCGTCGATGAGATCGTCGCCGTGTCGAGCGCGCAGGCCGTGCAGCGAGATCTCTTCTGCGAGCTGGCGCCCGGGGCGGTGCACGTAGTGGACGCGTCCTTCGACCTGGGAGAGGCGCAGCGGGAAGCCTTGATCGCGGACGCTGCTGCCTGGCGCAGGCCAACCCGCGTACGCGGCATCAGCGCGGCCTCCAGGCTTCACGGCCAGGACCCGTTCGGTCGCGTCGACGATGCCGTCCTGGGGCGTCCACCCGTTCGGGAACGCGATCCCATAGCTCATCGCGACCTCACCAGACGGCTCGAGCGCCCCCCAGAGGTCACTCATCCAATGGGCGCCTGCGGCGAGGTCCAAGGTGCTGCCCTCGAGCGGCAGGTGCGGTACGTGAATCCACGCCTCGGCCAAGCGTCCATGGGTGGCCGCCTGGCCGAGACGGCCGACGCAGGACAGGTCGATCTCCTCCCAGCGGGCGCCGGCGCGACCGGTCGCCCTCCAGGCCGTGCGATCCCAGAGCGCTAGCGGTTCCCCCGGATCGAAGCTCACCTCGAAGGCAGCCTCGAGGTCGCGCACGCGACGCTCGGAGGCATTCTCGAGCCACGGCAGGGTCAGGCCGCCGTGGTCGAGGGCCAAGCGCGCGGTCGCCGTCGGGAGCACGTCCTCGCCGAGCTTCCAGGTCGCCCGCGCCTCCATGTCGAAGACGCCGCTGATCTCAAGGGAACGCCATAGATCGAAGGCGCGGTCGTCTGGTAGGTCCTCGGCGGCGAGGGGCACGGCGCGGGCCGCGCCACGCACCTCGAGCACGTCGTCGTCGGTCAGGTTGCCGGTGAGGAACACCGCGCCGGTCCCGCGACCGAGCGCTGGGATCAGTCGACCCGTGACGCGCGCGCCGTGCTGCGGATCACTCAGGAGCGCGGCGTCGAGCCGACCGACGGCGACGTCACCGTATTCGGGGGTCTCGACCGCGATCGACAGGTCACGCACGACCAGCTCGGGCAGGCCCTTGGGTTCCCGCTCGGGGCGGCTCTCCATCAGGCCCTCGAGGCCGGTGATCAGCGCCCGCGAGATGCGCAGGTCTCCGCCGGCAGCCTCGGCGCGTTCGAGGCGCAAACCGGTTGTCCGCGACCAGCCCACCCGCGCCGTCAAGCGCGCAAGGGTCAAGTCCTTCGCCGACTTGTCGGGATCCCCGAGTGTGACGCCGGAGAGGATGACCGTGCGCCTGGTCCAGTCCAGCTCGACGTCGTCGATCTCGACCGCGCCGACCGCCGGGCCGAGCTCCGCGGACAGCGCCTCCTCGATCCAGCGCTCCGGCCAGGTCGAGTTGTCGAGGGCGACGCCCGCGCCGAGCACGAGCCAGCTGGCGTAGCCGGTGACGAGCAGCACGAACCGCAACACGCGCAGCATCCGCGCGCCCACGCCGCGGCCGGTCGTCCCCGTGCCTCCCTCGAGCTCCTGGCGCTCGCCCATGGGCGTCAGGATCGCTGGCCGCTCGACGGCTGTCCAGGCTGGGGGACCGGAGGTCCGCTCGGGGGGCGCAGCGCGGGGCTCTGAGCGGGGATCGGGAGGTCGCGACCGCCGAGATGCAGGCGCGGGAGGCGGCCGAGAGCGCAGCTGACCTCGTAGGCAATGGTGCCGGAGCGCGCGGCGACCTCCTCCAGCCCGATCACCTCTTCGCCGTCCATGCCGATGAGAGTGGCGACATCGCCGACCTGAACACCGGGCAAGTGGCCCACGTCGACGGTGATGTAGTCCATCGACAAGCGGCCGACGATCGGCGCGCGACGACCGCCGAGCAGCACCTCGCCCCCGCGCAGGGTCCAGGGCAACCCATGGCCGTAGCCGATCGCCAAGGTCGCAATGCGGGTGTCGACCGGGCTGCGCCAGGTCGAGCCGTAGCCGACCGGGCTGCTCGCGGGCACGTCCTTGAGGAACACGACCCGCGAGCGCAGGGCGATCACGGGGTGGAGCTCATCGGCGCCCGGAAGGTGCGCAGGCAGGGCGCCGTATGCTGCGATCCCAGGCCGCACGGTGTCGAAGGCGCCGTGGCGGACGGAGCCCGTCAATCCGGTGAACAGGCCGGCGGAGTTGGCCATGTGGACCCAGCCGCTCAGCAGGCCGGCGCGCGCAGCGTCGTGGAGGACCTGGTCGAAGCGCGCGACCTGTTCCTGCGCGAAGGGGTCACGCAGCCCGTCCGGAGGCGCGAGGTGTGACATGACGCCGCGCAGCTCGAGCGCGTCCTCCTCAGCCACGGCCCTCAGGAGGGCCATAGCGCGCTCGGCGGGCACGCCGAGGCGGCCCATGCCGGTGTCGACGTTGAGGTGAACGCGCGCGCGCTGCTCCGTGCGCTGGGCGTAGGCGGCCAGGGAGCGGACGCGGTCGTTGGCGTGCAGGCCGATGTGGATCTGGTGGCGCAGGCAGGCGGCGAGCTCTTCTTCGACGATCGTGCCCAGGACGAGGATGGGGAGCCGAATGCCGGCCTCGCGCAGCTCCAGGGCCTCGGACGAGCTGCCCACGCCGAACGCGCCCACCCCGCAGCGCACTGCGTGATGGGCGACCGCTACGGCGCCGTGGCCGTAGGCGTCCTGCTTGACCACCAGCATGACCCGCCGGCCGGCGCCGGCGCGGCGTCGGATCACGGCGAGGTTGCTGGCGAGCGCGTCGAGGTCGACCTCGGTCCACGCGCGAAAGGCATCCACGGGGCGAGCCTAGGAACTGGCGGTGTCCACTTCAACGAAACGAGTTCGGCAGGAACGGGCGGAATCGCAGGGTTCTCGCCGTTGACAACGGACGGCACGGTTGCCCATGCTTGCCTGCGCGTCACGGATCTCTGCCAACCCTTTTCCAGAGCAAGAGACCCAAGAGCCCTCCGGGGTAACAACACCATGGCACGCAAAGCCAAGAAGAAGGCCGTCAAGAAGAAGGTCGTCAAGAAGGCCTCGAAGAAGAAGGCTTCCAACAAGAAGGTCGACCTGATCATCTCGAAGGCGCGTACGAAGAACGCCGCGAGTCTGAACGTGTCGGGCGAGTTCTACGGGGCCCTCAACGACGCCGTCCTGGCCCTCATCGCGGGTGCCGAAGCGCGCGCCGACGCCAACGGTCGTCGGACCCTTCGCCCGCACGACCTGTAGGGATTCCCTTCAGCGAAGCGTCCCTGGGGGCAACCCCATTGACCAGCGCGACCCCGCGGCTCGGAGCTGCGGGGTCGTAGCGTTTTCAGGGTGGTGTAGCGCCTTGGTGCGCGGAAGGGTCCACGGAGTTTCGGGGCATGTCGGGAATCATGTCGTGAGCTTTGGCGGTCGCCGGCAACTTGAAATCGGGCGACCTTTCGTGGCAGCGCCGAAAGGGGGGAGCGACGGTTCGGGCAGAAGGGGAGGTTCGGCGAAGCCGACGCGCCGGGGCGGTGAGGACCTTAACCGGCGAAGACCATAGAGCGAGAACGACGCAGGCGAGG
>JAQBVH010000209.1 GCA_027623615.1 Planctomycetota bacterium
CCCTGCCTCGTCAGCCCTGCCTCGTCAGCCCTGCCTCGTCAACCGTGCCTGGTCAACCCGGCCTGGTCAACCCGGCCTGGTCAGCCCCGCGCGGCTTCGGTGATCTCGATCATGCGCTCGAGCGATGCTCGGGCGTGTCGTACGAGCTCCGCACGCTCGGTGTTGTCGAGCCGATCGCGGCGTCCCGTAC
This sequence comes from Planctomycetota bacterium, assembly GCA_027623615.1. Classification (GTDB taxonomy): domain Bacteria; phylum Planctomycetota; class UBA1135; order UBA1135; genus JALWOP01. Next base: position 191 of record JAQBVH010000209.1, read on the forward strand.
GCTCGTCGACCGAGTCGCCCGCGAGCACCCGGCAGATGTCCGGGGCCTCGTCCTTGCGCAGGAGATCGAGGATGCCTGCCAGGTGGGGCGGGTCGTTGCGACTCATCGTCGCGCAGCCACAACCGGACGCGGCGTGGCCGGTGCCTGCCTCCGCGAGGTGCCTGACCTCGAAGCCCCGGCGCTTGCCCTCGCGGCGTGCGTTGCGCACGAAGTGACCCTCGGTTCCGATCACCAACCGGTCGCCGGGCTTGGCCTGCACCACCTCGTTCCACAGGAAGTTCGTGCTGCCGACCCCGTCGGCCAGCTCGACGACCTCGAGCTTGCTCTCGGGGTGGACGAGGACGCGCCAACCGCGTGCCTGCCACCAGCGCACCATGTCCGCTGAGAACACCGTGTGAACACCACACTCCGAACCCCAGAGCAGCATCTCGGCCTGGTCCAGGGCTGCGAGGCCACCGTCGACGTCCTCGAGCCGGAAGGCGCCCCGGCGGGGGTCGGGCAGCGTGACCAGGCGCTCGAGGTCCATCCCCAGGCGCGCCGCGGTGTTGATACCCAGGTGCTGATCGGGGACGAAGAAGAGCTTCTTGTTCTGCTGCCGGGCCCAGTCGACGACGAGGTGGGCGTTCGAGCTCGTGCAGACCGCGCCGCCGGTGCGCCCGGCCAAGGCCTTGATGCGCCCGGACGTGTTCATGTAGGCGACGACCATGAGCTCGTCCCCGTAGCGCTCCAGCAGCATGTCTGCGGCCGGGTCGACCATGTAGTCCTTGGCCAGCATCTCCATGGTGCAGCCGGCCTTGGGGTTGGTGATCCACACGGCCTGGTCCTCGTTGGCGAGGAGCGCCACGGACTCGGCCATGAAGTGCACGGCTGACTCGACGATGACCTTCTTCTCGGGCTGGGCGCGGGCCTGGAGCGCCAGGGCGTAGCTGTCGGAGACCGAGCCTCCGTAGCGCTCGACGAGCTTGACGATCTCCCCGCCCATGTAGAAGTGCGCCAGGAGCAGCAGCTCGTCCCCGAAGTGCTCCATGGCCGGTCGCACGTAGCCGTCGAGCCAGGGCAGCACCGATTCGGGGGTGCGGTCCGGGAGGGCGAGGTACTCCTCGGCGTAGGGCCGCAGCTCGGGCTGGTACCAGTCCAGCGGGAGATCGGTCTGGCAGATCGGCAAGCCGGGCTCGAGGGCGAGGCCGGTGGGGGCCACGCCGCCGACAGGGGCGTTGCTGGTGGGGGTCGAGGTGCTCATACGCAAGACATCGAGTCGGGAGAGGATAGCTCTAGTGAAGCGCGCCCGCACCTCGATAGGCTCTTCGTCGCTGCCCTTCACGGCTTCGAGGACCCGCCCCATGACCCCCCGCACCGCCCTGGCCCTGACGTTCCTTGGACTCACCGCTTGCTCCAGCCCACCACCGGTCAAGTCGGCTGCGGTCTGGCCCACGAAGACCGCCCTGCAGGACGCCGACCCGGTGCTGCCGCCGGGTGTGTACGTGCAGCCGCCCAAGGGGCCGGACGGCATGCGCGGGGTCCTGCGCTTCGAGGGCTTGCAGGGTCAGACGATCGACCTCACGGGGGTCGACCTGCGCGGCAACCCGGCTGGCAGCGACCCCGACACCTGCAGCGGCCACGGCGTGGTGCTGGTCAACTGCAAGAACGTGACCATCAAGGGTGGCCGCCTTGGTGGCTACAAGGCCTGCATCGTGCTCGAGGGCTGCACGTCGATCGTGCTCGAGGACCTGCGCTTCGACGACTGGTACGCCCAGCGGCTGCGCTCGACGGTCGCCTCCGAGGATGGCGCGGACTGGCTCTACCCCCATGAGAACGATGCGGGGCAATGGCTCGCCAACCACGGCGCCGCGATCAGCGCGACCCGGTGCTCCGATCTGACGATCCGGCGCTGCGCTGGGAGCGGTGGGCAGAACGGGATCCTGCTGACCCAAGTGACGGGCAGCAAGCTCTACGACAACGACTTCTCCTTCCTCTCGGGGTGGGGGCTCGCGATGTACCGGTCCTCGGAGAATACGGTCAGCCACAACTGGTTCGACTACTGCGTGCGCGGATACAGCCACGGGGTCTATGCGCGCGGGCAGGACTCGGCCGGCATCCTGATGTTCGAGCGTTGTAGCGACAACGTGGTGGCCTTCAACTCGGCTACACACGGCGGCGACGGGGTCTTCGTCTTCGCAGGCCAGGACCTGGTCGCCGGCCGCGCCCGGGAGCGCGGGGAACCGGACCCCGGGGGCTGCGACCGGAACCTGTTCTACGGCAACGATCTACGCTTCTCCCCGGCCAACGCCCTCGAGGTGACCTTCTCGGACGGCAACCTGATCGTGAAGAATGATCTGTCCGGTTGCTCCCAGCACGGGGTGTGGGGCGGCTACTCCCGCAACACCCTGATCCTCGGGAACACGATCGACGACACGGTCGGCGGCGGGATCACGATCGAGCACGGACAGGACAACGTGATCGTGGAGAACACCTTCTCCCGCAACAACATGGCGGTCGAGCTGTACTGGGACCCGGATCCGCATCTGGTGAACAGCCCCCTCGGGGAGCAGCGCGACACCTCGAGTCGGGACAGCTGGATCATCGGGAACACCTTCGAAGGGAACACCCAGGACCTCGTGATCAAGCAGACCACGGGCCTGGTGCTGTTCAACAACGAGTGGAAACACGACGGGACGCGCGCGCCCTACATCGACCAGCTCAGCGCCGAGGGCGAGGAGGCGACCGAGGAGACCCTGCGCACCTGGATGGCCGACCGCGCTGGCAAGCTGCCCACCGGGCACTTCTCCGCGTCCACGCTGCGCGCCTGGCAGGGGCGCTACCCGGGTCTGCTCGACGAGTTCGGTCGCATGCGGGCGCCGGACGTTCCCGGCACCCTCACCGTGAGGGCTGAGGATCGCGGCGTCGAGATCGGGGATCGCTCGACCATCGTCATGGGGGAGTGGGGGCCGTGGAACTATCGCGCCGGGCACCCGCGCCCTGAGCAGCGCTTGCCCGGTGGCGAGCTCGCGAGCGTGGAGTGGGACGCCCGCTGGTTCCGCTGGACGGAGGAGAACGACCCGCGCAGGGACCTCGAGCTCTGGCGGGCTGCCGCCGAGGAGCCGCTGGTCGCCAAGCGTGTGCCCAACTTCCTCAACCCCTGGTCCGACGAGGACGTGCGCGCCGTGACGGGCAACGATCGCTTCGGGCTGGTCGCCACGGGCGCGGTCGAGGTCGACGGCGGGAGCTACGACCTGGTGATCACCTCGGACGACGGGGTGCGCCTCTCGGTCGACGGCAAGGAGGTCTTCGCCGATTGGACCTGGCACGCCCCCAAGCGTGACGAGCTGCGCCTCGAGCTGACCAAGGGACGCCACGAGCTGGCGCTGGAATACTTCCAGATCGACGGGGCCACCGCGCTGGTGATCGAGTTGATCCCGGTGGAGTGACGGCGGGGCGTGGCTCGCCGTACTCGCTGGTTGCCGCGCAGATCAGGTAGGGCTCGGGCCACGCGGCGGTAGAGCTGCTCCTAGCTCATGACCAGGTTCTCGCCGAGGGTGTTGGCGCTGCCCCCTGGAACCCGTCGAGTTGCCCCGGTCGGGGACGCCTCGCCGGCGCTGGAGGTGACGGCCCGCGTGGGCCAGCCCGGGGCTCGCGAGGGCCACGGCGGCGGGGTGCGTGAGGTGGGAGAGTGGGAGGGGAGAGGGAATGCTTCGCAGCCGGGCCGCGGCGGGGGGCGAGAACAGCCCCCCCTTCCGGATGACTTTCTCGGCGCGGCCGTCAAAGATGGGTGCGTGAGACCAACCCAAGACCGGCTGCGCTTCCATCCCGACCACCGCGAGGGCTCCAGCATGAGTCCCCTCCATGTCGTGCGCTTGTACGAGGCGATCGGGGTAGAGAAGCCCATGGCCGAGATCGAGCGCACGCTGCGCGCCTACGTGACGGGGGAGAAGCCTCCCGTCGTCGGCGCGCATCTGGTCACCTGCTCGGACGGAGCCGAGTACGAGGTGGCCCAGGTCTTCCGGCGCGAATTCGTGCGCACACTCCTGCCTGCCCTGCACTTCGACGACAAGGCGCCGTTCCACACGGCCAGCCTGGGCGCGCGCTACGAGTGGGGCTCCGCGCGGGTGGCCGAGAGTCACTTCGCGCTCGCCAAGGGGGCCGAACAGTGGAAGCTGCTCGCGATCAAGATCAACGCCCACGTCGGGGCGGACGCCCTGCCGGGACACGCGACCTTCGGGATCCTCAACCGCTATGGCAAGGCCTCGCCCTGCTGCGGTGCGTTGGCTGCGCTCCTGGCGGGTGACCTGCGACCGTTCTCCGAGGAGCTGACCGAGATCCTCGGCACCGAGGGAGTCGATCGCCTGGCCCAGCTGCGCGCCCTGCCAGAGGACCACCGGGCGCTGTTCGCAGCGATCACCTCGGCGCGCCTGCAGGCTCGGCGCGCCATGCTCGACGTCCAGGACCACGAGCCAGAGACTCCGACCGTCACGCTGATCCTGCCCTGTGTCAGCTTCAACCGGCACCACCACGACACCGAGATGCTGCTCGGCGTCTATGTCTGCGACCGCCGCGGGGAGCCCCACGACGAGTACTGCGGGCTGGGGGATCGACCCGCGCAGTACAAGCTGATTCCCGGCGCCGAGGGCGTGAGGGTCGAGGACCCCCAGATGCGCGTGCCTCGGGTCGCCCGGAATCATCGCCGGCTGATCCGCGACGCGTGGCAGGCGCGCCGGGGGGAGGCGGCGATCCCCCGCAATAGCCGCTTGGAGGCGGCGGTGCAGGCCGCGCGCAACCACGATCGTACGAACCACACGGCAGCCCGCCTCGCCCTGAGCGGGCTGCTCGGCGTCGCGGCCACGGTCGCCCCCGTACCGGCCGCGCTCGCCCTGTTCGGCGAGGGCGCGCTCGCGATCCACCACACCTCGCGCGCCCACCGGGTGCTCTCCGACGCCAAGGCCGACCCCGCCGCACGGCGCATGCTGCAGGACGTTCACGCCAGGATCGAGCACCTCGCTCCTGTGGAAGCCCAGAACCTGGTCGAGCTGCTGGTGGAGGAGTACGGCCGCGCCTGAGCCCGCAACCGCGCGTCCGGCGCAGCGACTCCCTGGTGGGTGGGGGAGGCGGGTGGACCCTTGGCCAGCGCGAGCCGGACCCATTGCGCACGAGCGGGCCGCCGCAGGTCCCCCAGCGGCCCGCGCTCGTGCGTCCCCAAGGCCGCAACCTCAGCCGTGGGTCTCAACCCATGAACGGGTAGCGGAAGTCGGTCGCCGGCACGAAGGTCTCCTTCATCGTGCGGGCGGAGACCCAGCGCAGAAGGTTCAGGAGCGAGCCGGCCTTGTCGTTCGTGCCCGAGGCCCGCGAGCCGCCGAAGGGCTGCTGACCGACGACCGCACCGGTCGGCTTGTCGTTGATGTAGAAGTTGCCAGCCGCGAAGCGCAGCTCGTCGACCGCCGTGCGCACCGCGGCACGCTCGGTGGCGAAGATCGCGCCGGTCAGGCCGTAGTCGGAGGTGGTGGCGCAGAGCTGCAGGGTCTCCTGGTAGCGCGCGTCGTCGTACACGTAGACCGACAAGAGCGGGCCGAAGAACTCCGTACGCATCAGGTGGTGCTTGGGGTCCTTGACCTCGGCCACGGTGGGCTTGATGAAGTAGCCCGTCGAGTCGTCGTACTCGCCGCCGATGACCACGTCCGCGGTCGAGTCGCCGCGCGCCATGTCGATGGCCTCCTTGAGCTTGCCGAAGCTGTTCGCGTCGATCACGGCGCCCATGAAGTTCGAGTAGTCGCAGACGTCGCCGACCCCGATCTCGGCCGTCATCGCGCCCATGCGATCGCGCACGTCGTTCCACAGGCTGGCCGGGATGTAGGCGCGGCTGGCCGCGGAGCACTTCTGGCCCTGGTACTCGAACGCGCCGCGCACGAGGGCGACTGCGAGGGCCTGGGGCTCGGCGCTCGCATGGGCGAAGACGAAGTCCTTCCCGCCGGTCTCGCCGACCAGGCGCGGGTACTGGGCGTAGCCTGCGATGCTGTCACCGATCGTCTTCCAGATGCCCTGGAACACCCTGGTCGAACC
>JAQBVH010000210.1 GCA_027623615.1 Planctomycetota bacterium
CTGGCTCGCGCGCGGCGAGTCGAGCCAGGGCCCCCGCTAGTGCTCGCTTACTCCGGGTGGTGATCGCCCATCACGACCGCCAGCCGCGCGAGGGCGCGCGCCAGGCGCTTGCGAGTCTCACTCGCGCTGATCCCCAGGCGCTGCCCCGCGGCCTCGGCATCCATGCCGAAGATCCGGCGCAGGCTGATCACCTCCTGGTGTGTCTCCGAGAGCTGAGCGAAGGCGGCCTCGAACCGATCGAGGGCTTCGGTCGCCTCCTCGGGGGAGGGGGGCACGTCCCCGTCGCCAGTCTGCAGCGCGACCTCGCGCGCCACGTCCCGCTTCGCCGCGAGGTAGTAGCGCCGGCGGTCGATCACCTTGCGCAGGGCTGAGCGGTAGAGGTACGTGCGGAAGGCGATCTCGTCCTTGAACGAGAGGTCGTCCTTGCGGTCGAGCACCTCACGGCACACGGACTGCACCACGTCGGAGACCGACTCCTTGGCGCGCAGCGCAGGATCGAGGTTGTTGCGCACGTACGCGGCAACGTCTTCGAGGTTGCGTTCGAGGAGCGACTCGATCGACGGCTCCGACCGGGCAGGCGACGGTTCGGATGACATTGGGAGGCAGCAGGCTGCGAGCGCAGCAGGGGAGAGAGGCACCATTGAAGCCATCCCCCCTCGCCGGCGAAAGCCTGAGCCCGGTGTCCTTGCGTAGAAACGGGTTGCGGGTGCTAGATTCTGGGCCATGCCCGTCGACCAGCACGCGGAGCAGCTCTTCTCGGCGTGGATCGCTCGCCAGCAGGAGGGGCTCGCCGAACCCCTGGACGAGCTGGTCTCGGAGCACCCGGATCAGGCGGAAGCCCTCGAGCAGATGGCCCGTCGTTACGCGGTTCTCGAGGACGTGCTCGCCATGATCGGCATGGACGACAGCGCCCACGCCCCCAGCCGCGAGCTCGACGAGGAGCGACGGGAGGCCGTGCGCTCCGCGCTCGATCGCCTACGCGCCGTGCAGCCCGGCGACGAACCGTTCGAGATCGGGGAGGTGCTCGGTCGCGGCGGCATGGCCGAGGTCCTGCGCGCCTGGGACGACGGCCTCGAGCGCGAGGTCGCGGTCAAGGTGCTCCAGGGCGAGCCCTCGCCGAACCATCTGTGGCGTTTTCTGGTCGAGGCACGCCTGACCGGCTCCCTCGATCACCCGGGGATCGTGCCCGTGCACGAGCTGGGCCTCGACGCCGACGGCCGACCCTACTTCAGCATGCGGCTGCTCGACGGGCAGCGCCTGGACCAGGTCATCGAGCGAGCCCGCGCGGAGGACGGCTGGTCCGTGGCCCAGGTCCTCGAAGTCCTGATCAAGGTCTGCGACACGATCGCCTTCGCCCACGCGCGAGGCGTCGTGCACCGAGACCTCAAGCCGGCCAACGTCATGGTCGGCGAGTTCGGCGAGGCGTACGTCCTCGATTGGGGCCTGGCCTGGGTCACCCCGCGCGAGGGGACCTCCTCCGAGGCGCCGCTCGCCTCGTCCCTCGAGACCGCCGACGGTGATGTCATCGGGACGCCGGCCTACATGCCCCCCGAGCAGGCCGTGGGACAGCACGCCAGGCTCGGGCCGACGGCTGACGTCTACGCGGTGGGCGCGATGCTCTACGAGCTGCTCTCGGGTCGGATTCCCCACGCGGATGCCGGTGAGATTCTCTCCGGTCGCGAGACCCTCGCCGCCGTCAGCGCTGGTCCCCCGCCACCCTTGATCGAGGTGGCCCCCGAGACCCCGCTCGAGCTGGTGGCCATCTGCGAGAAGGCGATGGCGCGCGACCCGGGGGAGCGCTACCCGGACGGCTCGGACCTCGCCGCCGACCTGCGCGCCTTCGTGATGGGCCGCGTGGTCAAGGCGTACACCCACGGCCCCTGGGCCGAGCTCGCCTCCTGGGTTCGACGCAACCGTGCGACCGCCGCGCTCCTCGCGGCCTCGGTCGTGGTCGCGATCGGCTCGAGCATCACCGTCGCAGTCGTGCGCGCCGCAGGCGAACGCAGCCACCAGCTGCTGGTCAGCCCGGCCCTGCTCGACGTGCTCGAGGCGCGCGCGGCGCGGCTCGTGCCCGCCTGGCCGGAGCACGAGGAGGCCTTGGTGCAGCTGCTCGAGGAAGTGCGCGAGATCACGGCGCGACGCGGCGAATTCCGCATCGAGCGGGATCGACTCGCCGCCCTCGGAGAGCCGGTCGTGGACGCCGAACTGGGCGACCTGCAGAGCGCGACCAGCAAGCGCCAGCTCGAAGCCCTCAGCGCCCAAGCCGCGATGCTCGAAGCCGGCCACGGGGACGTCCTCGCAGCAGAGGACCTCGACCTCGACGGCGACAGCACGCAGGAGCAGCTCTCGCGTTTGCGCTGGGACATGATCCGCGTCGCGGCCCGAGCCGTGCCCGAAACACGCATCACATTCGTGGACGATGTGATCGGCGCGGAGTACCGCCTCCTCGACGACACCGTGCACCGCTTGGACCTCTGGGCGCAGGGGGACCGACACACGAGCCTCTTGGCCGACCTGGAGGACCGGCTGCGCTGGGCGCGTACCGTGGAGGCCGCGAGCATCGAAGACCACGGGGCCGCCTGGGAGCGGGCTGCCGCCGAGGTGGCGGCGTGGCCGCGCTACCAGGGCCTCGTGCTGACGCCCCAGATGGGCCTCGTGCCGCTCGGCGCGGACCGGGCCTCGGGACTGCAGGAGTTCGCTCACCTGGCGTCGGGGGCGCCCGCGACCCGGGGGCCAGATGGCGCTCTGCAGGTCCAGGGCGACACGGGCATGGTGTTCGTTCTGGTGCCGCCTGGCGCATACCAGCCCACGCTCGACCAGGTGACCGACGAGGAGGTCGACGCCGTCCCGCTCGACGCGTTCCTGCTCGCCAAGCACGAGCTGACCCAGGCCCAGTGGCTGCACCTCACCGGTTGGAACCCGAGCGTGCACGAGATGGGCAGGGAGCGTCGCAACGGCGAGGTGGTGACGCCGCGCCATCCGGTCGACAACGTCACCTGGAGTGACACGATCGACACCTTGTCGAGGCTCGGACTCGCGCTCCCGACCCAGGCCCAGTGGCAATACGCCGCAGCAGCGGACACGGACACCGAGCGTTGGACGGGGGATGATTGGTCGACCCTCTCCGGCATGGAGAATCTTGGCGATCAGGCCGCGGCCCGCTTCTCGGCCCAGATCAAGGGCACCCCGACCGCGGCGGCGCTCGACGATGGCTGGCCGTTCTCTTGCCCGGTCGACGCGCTGCAGCCCAACCCCTGGGGCTTCCAGCACATGCTCGGCAACCTGTCGGAGTGGTGCGCGGACTTGCAGCTCAAGAGCAACCTGTGGCCCTTCGAGCCCGGAACGGGCGCCCGCCGCGCGCCGATCACCGAGGGGCCGCGCGTCGCCTGCGGCTCCCACTGGAACGAGGCCACGCCGAGGCGCGTGAGGACCCAGGGGCGCTCCTCAGCACCCCCCGACCGCCCGATGGGCACCCGCGGCTTCCGCGCAGCGCGGGCCCTGCAGCGCTAGTGCTTGGTGGAGTCCTGCAACTCGATCTCCGCGAAGCCTACGGCGCGGTCGCCGTTCTCGGTCGGGGCGCGCCAGGGGATCGAGAGCTCCAGCAGCTCGATCGGCACCCGGCCAGGTAGCTGGAGGCGCGCCTTGTCGCGGATGTCGGCGGGCATGCGCAGGCGCAGCGGGTCGCCGCCGTTGATGCGCACCTGCACCTCGAGGGCGCGGGCGAAGTTCGTCTTGTCGAGCGGCACCTCGCGCGCGTGGCTGAGGACCAGGGTGTCCGCGGTCACCGGCGAGGTCAGGCGTAGGGTCAGCGTCGGCAATTCATCGGTTCCCTCCGCGACCCAGGCGGTGCTCTGGATCTGGTCGACGGCTTTCAGCGGGTCGAGCCGGTCGCCCACCTGGCTGCTGGCCGAGACCTCGACGCCCGCCCCTGCCAGCAGGTTGAAGCGCGGGTCGAGCGCCCCCGCCCGCATCCACTCCGCGAGGACCTGGTTCACCTCCACCACGAGCGGCGTCGAACGCACGACCTCGGTCGCGCCGCCGTCCGCGGGGACCAGGTGCAGCTCCGCGACGATCTCGTGCTCGCCGGGCCGGTCGAGGCTCGCCGTGACCAGGAACCGGTCGCGCTTCGCGGGCTGACTCGACGATCCGAGCCGGCGCCCGATCTCCTGGCCGCCCGCGGTGTACACCACCCGCGCCACGCGCGGCGTCTGTTCGCCAGGATGAAGGAAGCGCGCCGGCAGGGTCTCTCCGTAGCCCGTTATCCAAAGGCGCAGGGGTGTGTCGCCCGCCACGGCTACCTGGATCGCCTCCGCCTGCCCGTGGACCATGCGCGCCGACCCTGCGCCGGCGACGCCCGACCTGGGCGCGGTCGCGCGCGTGAGGAAGAGCACTCCGTAGCACGTCTCCTGCACGCCCTTGCGACCGAAGAGCGGCTGCCAGTGACCGTCGGCGTGCTGCTGCCCGACGAGAACCCGCGCGCCCGAGTGGTACCAGTCGATCTCGCCGAGCGTACGCACCTCGGCCAGGGCACCCATGCGTTCGAGTCCATAGAGGTAGTACGCGACGCGGTTGGTCCCCCAGCCCGGATTCATGGTCACGGAAAACCTGGCCGTCATCCAGGCCAGCCCGCCGGCGATCGCTGCGTCGACCCGGGCGGAGAGCGCGCGGTAGCACGCGGGCGCGTAGCGCTCGCCCTCCTCCACCAGCTGCGACCGACAGATCGAGAGCACCGCGACCCCCGCAGTCGTCATGGAGCCGCGCGCGTCCCGCGAGTGCTCGTGGGCCTTGTGGTAGCCGAAGCCCCCGTCCTGCTGCGCGTACTCGAGCGCCGCCTCGGCCAGGGCACACCAGGCCTCGTCGGGGATCTGCACCCCCGCCAACGTCGCGGCGCGCAAGCCCATGGCCGCGAACTGGGTGTTCGACAGGTCCGCGCCGCTCGGGTACCCGAAGTCGCCGTGCTGCCAGCTGAGGAGCTGCCGCGCGAGGCGCTCGATGCGGTCGAAGTTGCCGCGGCGGTCGTGCTCCACCAGGGCCATGATCAGCAGGGCGGTGTCGTACGTCCCCGCCTGCTTCCCGTGGAGGAAGAGCAGCGCCCGCTGCACGGCATGATGCTCCGGATCGAGCCCGGCCTCGAGCAAGGTGTAGACCGCCAGCGCCGTGTGCCCCATGCGCTGCTTGCGACCATAGAGCCAACCGCCGTCGACCTCCTGGTGGGCGAGGATCCACTCGACGGCGCCGTCGATCGCCGCGTCGATCGACGGCTGGGAGACCCGGTCCGCTGGCGGCACCAGTCCATCCTGCGGCGCCCGTACCTGACCCGCGAGCGCGAGCAGCAGCGCGCCGATCAACGGCGACCCTCACGCTTGGGCTTAAGGTCGCGGCGCAGCTGCAGCTCGACCTCGGCGAACCCGGTCGAGGCCTCTCCGCCCTGCCCCGGCGCGGCGAAGGGCACGACCAGCCGGAGCTCGCGCACGCGCGTGGGCCGCGGGAGGACGAGCACGCCCTTGCGCCGCTCGTCCGAGTGCATGCGCAGCCGATAGCGTTCGCCGTTCACATGCACGTCCACCTCGAGCGCCCGCGCCCAGCGGCCGGGCTCGACCGGGTTGCCGCGGGCGTGACCGACCAGGATCACGTTGGCTTCCTGGGGTTCTTGCAGGGTGAGGGTGAGCGTCGGCGTCGGGTCGTCGCCCCGCGCGATCCAGGAGCGTGCCTGGTGACCGTCGATCGCGTTTGCTGCGCCGCTGTTGCCGCGCTCACTCGACGCGCTCGCGACCGGCAGCCCGGCGCCCATCAGGTTGCGGCTCGGATCGCGCGCGTTGTCGAGCATCCACTCGGCGACGGCGTTGTCCACGTTGACCTCCAGCTCGGGCGAGGTGAGCACCTTGAGCGAAGCCGGATACGTCCGTCCGGAGGAGTCGCGGCGCGGCGGACGCAGGACGTGCACCGTGGCCTGGATGCGGTGGCTCCCCGGCTCCGCGAAGTGAGACTGGAACTCGAAGCGCTCGGCGCCGGTCGCCCGCGCCTCGTCGCCCTCCAGGCGCGCCGCCTCGACCCCGTCGACCGTCCAGATCAGGCGGCTGACTCGCGGGCCGCTGCCCCCGCCCCCCTTGTTCGCATCCTCGGGCCAGGCCAGCTCTTCGCTCCAGCGCCGCGAGAAGCCGACCAGCCACATGCCCATCGGGTTGTCCCCGGAGGCCGCGATGCGTACGTCGCTCTCGAGGTCCTCGATCGCG
>JAQBVH010000211.1 GCA_027623615.1 Planctomycetota bacterium
TGCCCAGGCCATAGGCGGCCAGGGCCCGCACGCGCACCGAGACCTTGCCGCCGACGAACTCCCGCCCCTGCTCGTCGTCGAGCAAGAGGCTGCGCAGGGTGACGACCGCCTCCGGAGAGGCGAGGGCGCCGAGGGCGATCGTCGCGCCCTCGACCACACCCAGGTTGCCGTCGGCGAGGTAGGGGCGGATCGTCGCGAGGAGCGAGGGTGCCTCGATCCCGCTCGGCGCCTCGCCGATGCGCCCGAGGGCCAGGAGGCCCTGGCGCAGGACGCGCGCGTCGTCGGAGCCGTCCCGCAGAGCCACGTGGATCGCCGGCACGATGCGGCCGTAGACCGCCGCCGTGGACAGGCCGAAGCGCCGGCCCTCGAGCTCGGCCGAGGGATCGTCCGAGGGCGTGCGCGGGTGCAGTCGCGACAGGGTCTGATCGAGGTCGAGATAGAGCTCCCGGTGATACTCCCACCAGTGCCACCACTCGCTCTTGTCCGCGGCCTGCAGCAGGCTCTGCGGGGTCGCAGCCGTTCCGCCGGTCGGAGCCCCAGGCTTCTGGGACGGCGAGCCCGGGAACGTGGTCGTCCCACCCGGGGTCGACGGCGCCTCCGGCAGGGGAGCGTCGGGGCGCGTCGGAGAAACAGGCGTGGAGCGCGTGGGGAGATTGCCCGGCGGCACGGCCGGAGGCGGGGACGGCGGAGGCCGATCGCCACCCATGCCAGGTCAGCCCTGGGGGAAGGCGGGGAGCGCCGCTGCCAGGGACATGGCAAGGGCTGTCGCAGTCGCGAGTCGCATTCGGGGACGCATGGCGTGATCTCCTGTCGACGGGATCGAGTGGTGGAGCCCGGGGTCCGGCATGACAGCAAGGGCCGTTCCCCCCACCTGGCTTCCTCCCGACCGAATCTGGGCCAATTCCCGTGCGGAGTCGCGCACCGGGCAGCGCGGAGCGCACACCAGCGGGGTAGGGTTCGCCCAGGACCCTCCGCTTCAGGACCGCGGGCGCACGTGCTAGCATGCCCGGCGGTTCCCTTCCCTCCCTGCCATGACCGACGCTTCCACCGCAGCTCCGCCGACCCGCCTGGAGCGCTGCCCCAACTGCAACGCCAAGCTGCCGGACACGCCGGTCTCCATCTGCCCCTACTGCGTCTACCCGCTCGGGACGGAGAAGCAGAAGGTCAGTGAGGGCGGCGAGAGCCCGAACCACGGGCGCATCCAGCGCATCCTCGCCCACGAGGACTACCCCAAGACAGAGGGCATCCAGCCCCCCGAGAACCTCGAGTTCCAGCAGGGTGGCCAGGCGATCTTCCGCGGCAAGGTCCTGCTGTCGGTCGCGGTGATCAGCGTGGCGCTGGGCGGCATCCTGGGCGGCGCTGCGCTGCTGACCCACTGGGCCACCTGGCTCGGCAGCCTGCTGGCCGTGGCTGGAGCGCTGCTGATCGTCAAGGGCGGCGCGATCCGCAAGCAGTCGACGTCCCTGCCGCTGCTGCGGCGGGCGGGCCTGATCCTCGACCGACGCAGCGACACCCAGATCCGCGGCTGGGGTGGCTCCACCACCTACTACTTCGAGATCGAGTTCGAGGACGGCACCCGGGCGGAGTTCCGCTATCCGGGTCGGGGCTCCAAGGAGGATCCCTACGTCACGAACCTGCCTGGCGTCGCGTTCACCCGCGGTCAGGACCTGCTCATCTTCAAGCACATCCGCGTCTGATGCTGCCGGAGGATCCTGCGCTCGCGATCGCCGCTCTCGAGGCGGCGTCGACGCGGCAGCCAGTCGTCGTGTTCAAGGCTTCGCCGACCTGACCGGTCAGCCACCGCGCCCAGGCCCGCTTCGAGGCCTGGCGCGACGCTCTCGAGCCCGGTCGGGTCGAGACACACTTGATCGACGTGATCGACCAGCGGCCACTCGCCCGCGGCCTGACCTCCGCGCTGGGGATCGAACACGAGTCGCCCCAGGGACTCGTGTTCGTCGCCGGCCGCCTCAACGCCCACGCCAGTCACGACAAGTTGACCGCGGACTGGTTCGAGGCAGCCATCGCCGGCTGAGGCCTACTCGGGCCGACGGGTGTAGGCGACCTCGGTCAAGGTGAACGGCCCAGCCTGGAAGGCGTCGTAGACGATGGTCTTGACGGTCAGAGTGTCCGCGTCACCGAAGCTGATCACGACGTCGAAGGCCTGGGTAATGCCGATGGACGGGTCGTCGCTCGTGCCCGACAGGGTCATCGTTCGGGTGGCCTGGTCGTAGGTACCCTCGGCGGTGGTCGCGTAGGTTCCCATCGTGTCGAAGCCGGTCAAGGAGTACTTGCCCGTGCGGCGGTCGAAGCCGAGGTACTGCAGCGACTCGACCTCGTAGGTGCCCTGCCCCCGAATCTCGTAGCGTGCGTGGCTCGACATGCGCAGGTAGCGGCCACCGAGCACGGCCTCGTTGGTCGACTCGCCCTTGGTCGTCACCGCCTTGGTGTTCGGTCCCGTCCACATCTTGGTCGAGGCGTCGAAGACGCCGACGTAGGGGCTCAGCAGGGTGTGCTCGGCGGCCGGCGTCGAGAGCGCCATGGCCTGCTGCTGAGCCTGGATCTTCTCAGCGTCGCTCAGCTCGAGCAGGGTGCGCTGCTTGTCCTGGACGGGCTCATCGTCCTGGGCACGCAGCAGCGGAAGGGCGACGAGACTCGAGGTAGCAAGGGCGGTCAGGGCGACGAACAGACGCATGGTGATCGGTGTTGGGAAGAGGGGTCAGGCGGGGCGCGGGGTGGGCAGGGCGAGCGTAGCACCGTCCCGGCGGAGCCGGGTTCGGCGCATGTACGTGGCGCGGTCAGCCGGCGTAAGCGGCGGCCGCAGCGGCCAGGGGATCGCCCGGCACGGTCCGACCCTGGGCCTCGAGGGCCGAGCGCAGCCCCGACAGGCAGAGGGTCACGTTGCGGCGGGTCGAGCCGGAGCCCATCAGGCCGATGCGCCAGGTGTTGCCCTTCATCGGGCCCAGGCCGCCGCCGATCTCGACGCCGTACTCGCTCAGCAGGTAGCGACGCACGGCCGCGTCCTCGACGCCATCGGGGACGGCAACCGCGGTCAGGGGGAAGAGGCGCTCGCCCTCGGCCACGCGCGGCTCGAGGCCCATGGCTTGCAGCCCCGCGACCAGCGCGGTCGCGTTCCGGCGGTGCCGCTGCGCGCGGACGTCGATGCCCTCGACGAGCACGAGCCGCAGCGCCTCGTGCAAGCCGTAGAGCATGTTGATCGGTGCGGTGTGGTGGTAGGCGCGATCGCTGCCCCAGTAGTTGGAGATCAGCGAGAGGTCGAGGTACCAGCTCTGGACCGGGGTCTTGCGGTTCGCGAGCCGCGCCGCGGCGCGGGCGCTGAAGCTGATCGGGGAGAGGCCAGGCGGGCAGCTCAGGCACTTCTGGGTGCCCGAGTACGCCGCGTCGACGCCCCAGGCGTCGAGCTCCATGCGGTAGCCGCCGAGGGAGGTCACGCAGTCGACGAGCAGCAGCGCGCCGACCTCGTCCGCGACGGTCTTCGCCGCGCTCAGGTCCTGGTGGGCGCCGGTCGAGGTCTCCGCGTGCACGATGGCGAGCACGTCGTAGGTGCCCTCCGCTCCTGCGCGCAGCTGGTCGGCGCTGAAGGTGGTCCCCCACTCCGCGGCCACCTCGGTCACCTCGGCGCCGCAGCGCCGCGCGACGTCAGCCATGCGCGTGCCGAAGACGCCGTTCACCCCGACGAGCACCCGGTCGCCGGGTTCGAGCAGGTTGACGAAGCAGGTCTCCATCCCCGCGCTGCCCGTGCCGGACATCGGGAAGGTCAGCTCGTTGGTGGTCCCGAACACCTCGCGCAGCATGTCGCGCACCTGGTCCATGATCTCGAGGAACGCGGGGTCGAGGTGCCCGAGGGTCGGCTTGGCGAGGGCGCCGAGCACGGAGGGGGCGACGTCGGAGGGGCCGGGGCCGAGCAGGACGCGCGCGGGAGGGTTGATCGGTTGGGGGGCTGACATGGCGAGGGAGGATGACCCTGCTGCGAGATGTGGTCAAGGCGACGGCAGGCGATAGACCACGGCCGGCGGCAGGGCCTCGCTTCCCAGGTAGTGGACCGGCGCGCGGGCTGCCCAGGCGTCGCAGTGATCCCCCAGCACCCGCGCGTAGTCGTTGGGCTCCTCGGCCTCGTCGCTCAGGGTCCAGACGTCCAGCGGACCGATCGCGCTCGTCTGCTCCTCGCACTCGCGCCAGAGCTCGAGGAGCCGCTCGAGGCCAGCCGTGCCGCGCTCGCTGAACATCCGCGAGGAGAGCACGAGCGCCCAGCAGCGGGTGGTCGGTCGCAGTCGGCGCCAGTAGCACGCCAGGACCGGCAGGCCGCCGGAGTCCATGGCCTCGAGGAAGCTGCGGCCGTGGTCGATGCGTTGCGCCGAGGGTCGTCGTTCCATCTCGCCCAGGAGACCGTCCTCGGGGTGCTGCGGTTGCGGTCGCGATTCAGCTTTCCCGGCCGCCCCGAGCGCCTGTGCCCCCAACGCGACGCGAGAATCGGAGGCAGGCAGTATGGTCGCCTCCCAACCTCAGCCCACCACGCAACCATGCATCCGACCGCACGCCTGCTGCTCGCCCTCGCCCTGTCCACTGTCTCGTCAACGACCTCGTTGGCCGACGTGCGCCTGCCCAAGGTCTTCGGCGACCACATGGTGCTGCAACAAGGCAAGCCGATCCGCGTCTTCGGCTGGGCCGACCCCGGCGAGGAGGTCAGCGTCGCGCTGAACGGTCAGACCGCGCGCGCCGTCGGGAGCGCGGAGGGCCGTTTCCGTGTCGACCTGCCCGCCATGCGCGCCGACGGCAAGGCCCACGCGCTGACCGTGACCGGCGTGAACACGATCACCCTGCAGGACGTGCTCCTGGGCGAGGTCTGGCTCTGCTCCGGCCAATCCAACATGGAGTGGAACATGGGCGGCACGCTGAACAGCCAGGAGGAGATCGCGGCCGCCGAGCATCCGGGCATCCGCCTGTTCAACGTGCCGGGGCACATCTCCTCGCCGACCCCCAACGAGGACGCGCCCGGCACCTGGCAGCTGTGCAGCCCGGGCTCCGTGGCTGGCTTCTCCGCGGTCGGCTTCTTCTACGGTCGACGACTGCACGCGGAGACCGGCGTCCCGATCGGCTTGATCGGCACGAACTGGGGCGGCACCCGCATCGAGCCCTGGACCCCGCCGGTCGGCTTCGACCAGGTCCCCGAGCTGAGCGACTACCGCGCCAGCCTGCGCGAGGTCGACCCCGCCACCACCGAGGGCCACGCCAAGCACGAGCGGCACCTGGCCGAGGTGGAGGCCTGGCTCGCGGGCGCCAGGCAGCAGCTCGCCGCAGGCAAGCGCTACGGGGATCCGCCGCGCGTCGACAACCAGCCCAAGGGCGGCGCGACCACGATCTACAACGGCATGGTGCACGGCCTGGCGCCCTTCAGCGTGCGCGGCGCGATCTGGTACCAGGGCGAGTCCAACGCGGGCGATGGCCTGCGCTATGCCGACCTCAAGCGCGCGCTGGTGCGCGGCTGGCGCAGCGTGTTCGAGGACGAGGCGCTCTCCTTCTACTGGGTGCAGCTGGCCAACTTCCAAAACCCCAGCGAGGCCCCGGCGGGCGGCGGCTGGGGACCTGTGCGCGAGGGCCAGCGCCTCGCCCTCGACCTGCCGCACACGGGCATGGCCACGATCATCGACATCGGTCAGGCGAACGACATCCACCCGCGCAACAAGCAGGACGTGGGCGAGCGCCTCGCGCGCTGGGCCCTGCGGGACCACTACGGCCAGCCCGACCTCGTGCCCTGCGGTCCGCTCTACGCCGGCCAATCGGTCGAGGGCGCCAAGGTCCGCGTGCGCTTCTCCCAGGTGGGCAGCGGCCTCATGATCGGCAAGAAGGCAGGGCTGACCCCCACCGAGGAGGACCCCGCAGGCAGCCTTGGCCGCTTCGCGATCGCCGGCGCGGACAAGCAGTGGCACTGGGCCGAGGCGCGCATCGACGGCGACACGGTCCTGGTCTGGTCGGAAGCCGTGCCCGCACCGGTCGCCGTGCGCTACGCGTACGAGTCGAACCCCGTGGGCGCCAAGCTCTACAACCGCGAGGGCCTGCCCGCGTCCCCGTTCCGCACCGACCGCTGGTAGGAGTGCGAATGGCCGCTGGTAGGAGTGCGAATGGCCGCTGGTAGGAGTGCGAGTGGGGGAACGGTGCCCC
>JAQBVH010000212.1 GCA_027623615.1 Planctomycetota bacterium
GGACCTGTTCGCCGAGATCTCCGACTACCGCGAACTGGCGCGCGGAGTGCGCGGCCTGGTCGACGGCGCGCGGCCGGCGGACAGCTACCTCGACGGGCCTGGCCTGCGACCCCCCGACCTGGAGGGTTCACGCCTGTTGGCCACTCCAGGCAGCTACGCCTACCTGCGCATCAGCCACGGCTGCGACCACACCTGCGGCTTCTGCGCGATCCCCTCGATCCGCGGCCCGCACCGCTCGAAGCGACCGTCGGTCGTGCTCGAAGAGGCGGGGGAGCTGATCGCGGCCGGTGTGCGCGAGCTCGTGCTCGTCGCAGAGGACTCGACCGCCTGGGGCCGGGACTTCGACATGGAGCTGCCCGACCTGGTCGGCGCGCTCGCGGACCTGGACGGCGAGCACAAGCTGCGCGTCATGTACGCCTACCCGAACCGCTTTCCCTGGGAGCTGACCGCGCTCCTGCGCGACCACCCGCGGGTCACGCCCTACCTCGATATCCCGATCCAGCACGCGGCCACCCCAGTGCTGCGCGCGATGCGTCGCGCTGGCTCTGGGGACCAGGTGCGCCAAACCCTCGATCGGCTGCGCGAGGAGGTGCCCGGCATCACCCTGCGCACGACCGTGCTCGTCGGTTTCCCCGGCGAGACCGAGGCCGACGTCGCCGAGCTCTGCGACCTGCTCGAGACCTACCAGCTCAGCCGCGTGGGGGCGTTCACCTACTCCCACGAGGAGGGCACCCCCGCTTTTGACCTCGACGCTCCCCAAGTGCCGGCCGAGGAGGCCGAGGCGCGCCTCGCCGCCGTACTCGCCGTGCGGGACGCGAACCTGGCGCGGGTCCAGGCAGGCCTGGTCGACCAGCGACTCGAGGTCCTGATCGATGAAGAACCCGACGAGGACGGCGTCGCCGTGGGCCACACCGACCTCGACGCGCCGGAGGTCGATCCGCGCACCTACGTGTTCGCGCCGGACTGCGCAGTCGGCGACCGGGTGACGGCTCTGGTCCAGGACGTGACCGAAGAGGGAGACCTCGTCGCCAAGGTCTGAGCATGGGCGTCTTCACCCACTGGCCGAACCGCATCACCGCCATCCGGTTCGGAGGATCGCTGGTCCTGTTCACCCTGTTCGCCCTGGCCCTCGACCGGCCCGAGGGCGAGCTCGTGAAGCAGCGTGGCCTCGTCAACCTGGCCTTCTGGCTGTTCGTGGTGATCGCGACCACGGACTTCCTCGACGGCTACCTGGCGCGCAAGGGTGGGCACGTCACGGCCTTTGGCCGCATCGCCGACCCCTTCACGGACAAGGTGCTGATCCTCGGCACCCTGATCTTCTTCACGGCCACCCCCTGGAGCAGTGTCTTCTTCCCCGCGTCGATGGTCGTCGTGATCCTGGCCCGCGAGCTGCTCGTGACGGGATTGCGCGGCTACGTCGAGAGCCGCGGTGGCGAGTTCCCGGCGGACCGCTTCGGCAAGATCAAGATGATCGTGCAGTGCTGCGCCGTCGGCGGCGTGTTCTGGGTCCACGCCTGGGCCTGGCCAGCGCAATGGCTGTCATTCTGGGTCGGCCTGACCCACTTTCTCGTCTGGGCCACGCTGGTCGCCACGGTGGGTTCGGGCATCGGCTACGTGCGCAAGACGGCCCGCATCCTCGAGGAGCTCGACGGATGATGGAGCGACTGCGCCTCGGCCTGGTCACCTGCGGCTTCCTCGGTTGCTCTCCGGTGGCGCCCGGCACGGTGGGCACCCTTGGTGGGGTCGCGATCGCCTGGGCGCTGGCGACGACCGACCAGTACCTCCTGTGGGTCTTGCTGACCTGCGTGGCGGTCTACCTGATCGGCCGTGCCCTGGCGCCCTGGGCGGAGCGACGCGCCGGCAAGGACCCGCAGATCTTCGTCCTGGACGAGGTCCTCGGCTATCTGATCACCGTCACCTGGATCAAGGGCCCGACCCTGGTCACCCTGCTCGTCGGCTTCGCCCTCTTTCGGTTCTTCGATGTGCTCAAGCCGCCGCCGGTGCGTCAGATGGAGCGTTTTCCCGGGGGAGACGGCATACTCCTGGATGACGTCGTCGCCGGACTCTTCGGTCTGATCATCTTGACCGTTGCGCGCTTCACGATCGGCGACGCTGCCCTTTGGGAGGTGCATTGAGTCGAGGTAGCGAACGTTCGGGCGGTGGGTTGTCGATCAAGGGGAGGTTCATCCTCTCGATGACCCTCTCGCTCTTCGCGGTGATGGTCGCGGCCGGGTTCTTCCTGCTCAGCAAGAGCCGTACGGCCCTGGCGCAGGCTACGCGCATGGTGGTCGACGAGACCGCGCGCCTGACCCACTACGAGCGGGTGGCGAGCCGCGAGCGTGAGCTCGAGATCCTCGGCGAGGCCTACCCCGGGCAGACCCGCCTCGAGAGCTACCTGCGCCCCGTGCTGCGCGAGCTGGTCCGCAACCTCGAAGGCGGCGGCGAAGCGGACGAGGCGGAGTGGCTGACGAAGCTGGCGAAGGCAGCGGACAAGCGCACGGACCTGGGCAAGGTCCTCGAGAGCCTGCGCGCGCCGCTGATGCAGACCTACGAGCAGAACGGCACGGGCATCAACGCTGGCGTGGTCCTGCGCCGGCCCGTGCTCCTGGGCGAGGGCAGCTCGAACCCTGGCGGCGAGGCGGTGCTCGTGCAGTACGACGGCGCGACCAACCTGCTCGCCCCAGCCGACCCCTACGGCGGTCAGGCGGACAGCCTCTTCGGATTGATCGTCCTGGCCTCGGCCCTGGTCCTGTCTGTCGGCGCCGGCGTCTCGGTGCTGGTCAGCACCCAGGTCAGCAAGCCGATCGAGGTCCTGGTCGACGACGTGCGCTCGATCGCCCGCGGCAACCTGCGCCACAAGACGCGCGTGCTCGGCGGCGGTGAGGTCATGCACCTCGCGCGCCAGATCGATCGGATGGCCGACTCCCTGAGCGAGGCCCAGGAGAACAAGGTCGAGCTCAGCGTTCGCGAGCGCGAGCGCGAGGTCGCCGGTGAGGTGCGTGAAGCGCTCCTGCCCCGCGAGTGGCCCGGAGTACCCGGCTATGACCTGAGCGCCCTGCACGTGGACTCCGAGGAGCCCGGCGGCGACTTCCACGACTACGTGGAGGTCGATGGCAAGTTGATCCTGCTCGTGTGCGAGGTCAGCGGTCGCGGCGTGCCCGGCGCGCTGGTCGGAGCGACGGCGCGGGCCTACCTCAAGAGCGAGCTCGAACGCGGCGAGGACCTGACCACCTCCCTGCAGCGCATCAACCGGGTGATCGCCCGGGACGTGCGCCGCGGGATGTACGTGACGGCCCTAGTGGTCGTGGTCGACCCCAAGCAACACACCGCGACCGTCGCCTGCGCCGGCCACAAGCTGCCCCTCGTGCGCTGGGACGCGGCCGAGCGCCAGGTACGCCTGGTGCAGCCCGGCGGGATCGCGCTCGGCTTCGACAAGGGTCCGATCTTCGACCGCGGTCTCGAGCTGGCCAAGGTGCCGCTCGCTCCGGGCGACCGCCTGGTGATCGGCACGACCGGACCCGTCCAGGTGCAGAACCCGGACGGGGAAGAGCTGGGCGAGAAGCGCCTCTATCGGCTGATCGCCCGCAACGCACTGGACGCTCCGAAGGTCATGCTGGACGGCATCCACACTGCGGTGGAGGCCTTCGCCGACGGGGAACCCTTCCCCGCCGATCTGACCCTCGTGATCCTGGCCCGCGACTGACGGGGCCCAGCTCCCGTGTCCGCCGAGACGTCCCCAGGCCTGTTCCCCGACGCGGAGCCCGTACCTGCCCCGGTTGTCCACCACGGCGCCTTCTGCGACGTCGCGCTCAACCGGCCCGTCCACTACGCGTTCACCTACGGCGTCCCCGAGGAGCTCGTGGACCAGGTGCGGCCAGGGGTGCGCGTCGCCGTGCCCTTCGGCCGTCGGCGCGAGGTCGGCGTCTGCGTCGCGACCAGCGACACGACCGAGCTGGCGCCCGGCAAGGTGCGCGCGATCGCGGACGTGCTCGACCCCGAGCCGGTCGTCGACGAGCCCCTGCTCGAGCTGACCCGTTGGATGGCGGGCTACTACGCGTGCTCCTGGGGTGAGGCTCTGGCCGCCGTGCTGCCCGCCGCGCTCAAGCGTGAGCGCGGCACGCGCAAGGTCGTGCTCACGCGGCCCGCGACCGGCATCGGCCGCAGCGAACTCTCCGAACTCGAGGAGCGCTGGCCCAAGCAGCACCGCCTTCTGCGCACCCTGCTCGACGCGAGCGGGCCGCTCGAGAAGGCCGACCTCCTGCGGCGCACGAACCTCTCCGACTCGCCGCTGCAGACGCTGGTGCGCAAGGGCTGGATCGTCACCGAACGGGTCGACGCGGAGCCGGACGAGCTGCTCTCGGCCGAGACCACGGCGCGCGTGAAGCCCGAGGTGCTGACCGAGGGCCAGAGCCTGGCCGTGGCCACCATCGAGGGACACCTCGCGGCCCGCGAGGGCGCGACGGTGCTCCTGTGGGGCGTGACCGGCAGCGGCAAGACCGAGGTCTACCTGCGGGTGATCGAGACCGCCCTCGCCCAGGGGCGCGGCGCGATCGTGCTCGTGCCCGAGATCGCGCTCACGCCCCAGACGGTGGGCTGGTTCCGCTCGCGCTTCGGCGAGGTGGCCGTGCTGCACAGCCGCATGACCGACGCCCAGCGACTCGAGATGTGGCGCCGGGTGAAGCGCGGCGAGTGCCGGGTGGTGGTCGGCGCGCGCTCGGCGATCTTCGCGCCGGTCGAGGACCTGGGCGTGATCGTCGTCGACGAGGAGCACGAGCCCTCGTTCAAGCAGGGCAGCGCGCCGCGCTACCACGGCCGCGACCTCGCGGTCGTGCGCGCGAGCAAGGCGGGCGCGGTCTGTGTCCTCGGTTCCGCCACGCCGTCCCTCGAGAGCTGGCGCAACGCCCAGCGCGGGCGCTACGAGCTGGTTCAGCTCGCACGCCGGGTTCACGGGGGAGCGCCGCCGCCGGTGCACGTGGTCGACATGCGCACGGAGATCGCAGAGACGAAGAGCACGGGCCTCTTCTCGCGGCGGCTGACCAAGGAGCTGACCGAGACGCTCGCGCGCAAGGAGCAGGCGATCCTGTTCCTCAACCGGCGCGGCTGGTCACCCGTGCTCTGGTGCAAGGCCTGCGGCGAGACGGCCAAATGCCACCAGTGCGACGTGCCGCTGACCTTTCACCGCCGGCTCGAGCGGTTGGTCTGCCACTCCTGTTGTGAGGAGCAGCGCGTCCCCAAGGCGTGTCCGACCTGCACGGCGCCCGGCCTGCGCTTTCTGGGGATGGGCTCCGAGAAGATCGAGCAGAGCCTGGCGGCGATCTTCCCCGAGGCCCGCGTCGCGCGCATGGACTCGGACACGATGCTGCGCCGGGAAGACTACGAGGAGACCCTGGCGGCCTTCGGGCGGGGCGACATCGACCTCCTGGTCGGGACCCAGATGATCGCCAAGGGGCTCGACTTCCCGAAGGTGACCCTGGTGGGGATCGTCAGCGCGGACTCGACCCTGCACCTGCCAGACTTCCGAG
This sequence comes from Planctomycetota bacterium, assembly GCA_027623615.1. GTDB lineage: Bacteria > Planctomycetota > UBA1135 > UBA1135 > JALWOP01. The sequence continues at coordinate 5,523 of JAQBVH010000212.1, forward strand.
CGTCGGAGCGCACCTTCCAGCTCGTGTCCCAGGTCTCGGGCCGCGCCGGCCGCGGAGACCTGGCGGGCCGCATCATCGTGCAGACGATCGTGCCCGACCACCCGGCCATCGTGCAGGCCGCACGCCACGACTACGAGACCTTCGCGAGCGCGGAGCTCACCCTACGCAAGGAGCTCAGCTACCCGCCCTTCGGCAAGCTGATCCGGGTCGTGTTCGAGGACGAGGACCCGGCGCGGGTGAAGGAGACCGCGGGTCGCTGCGCAGCCGTGCTCGAGTCGCTCTCACTCGACGGCGCCGTGGTCCTCGGTCCGACCGAGGCGCCGCTCGCGCTCGTGCGCGGCAGGACGCGGCACCACCTGTTGATCAAGGCGAGCGAAGGCGCGGAATGCTTGGGCCGCGTCCGCGCGTTCTTGGTCGAGTTCGGCGCTGCGCAGTCGCGTCCGCGCGTCACGGTCGACGTCGATCCCGTCGGGATGATGTAGCGGCGCGCTTTCCTCGCGTTGGACAGTTCGCCTCGCGCTTGAGTTCACGCTGAAAGAAGGCTCCGCGCCCGTCGGCTCGCAGCGACGGGCGCGGAGACCTTTGTGGTCCCTGGGGGAGACCTCGTGATGGGGGGACATCGGTGCTCACGAGCTGGGGTGTTCAGG
>JAQBVH010000213.1 GCA_027623615.1 Planctomycetota bacterium
GCGGGGCTGCGGTCCCTCAGGCCCACGGAGAGCTCGATTCCCCCTTCGCCGTCGAAGCGCACCTCGTCCACGCCGAGGGGGCGCTCTCCGAGGAAGATCAGCGGCGTCGCGGCGACCAGTTCGCGCAGCTCCGCGTCCGCGACGGCCGCGTGTCCACGCTGCAGGCGCACCTGCCCGAGCCGGTCGCCCTGGCGCAGCCGCACCGGGAAGGAGAGCGGGCACACCTCGAGCCAGAGGGGCCCCGAGTAGCCCGCCGGTGTCTCGTCGAAGCGCGGGTGCTCGGGGACGAGGACGCGCGTGAACAGATCGGTCCGACCGGTCGAGCTGCGCGGGTTGAAGCGCGCGCGAATGTCAGCTGGCAGGTCGAGCTCGTCGTCGAGGCGGATCAGGTAGACCAGGCCCCGCTCGAGCACCGCGCCTTCCCCGGTCAGGTCGAGCCGGGAGGTCGCCATCTCGACCAGCCGGTCGCCGGTGGCGTGGCTCCCGGGCAGGAAGCCTGCCCGGACCCGGTACGCGGTGGGGCCGAGGCGCAGGTCGACGCTGGCGGGCTGGACCTGGGCGGGTGAGGGGGCCGAGGCGCCAGGAGCTGCGCGCAGGGCGCTTCCGAGCAGGGCCTCGAGCTGTTGATCGACCAGGATGTGCCCGTCCATGGGCGGGGAGCCTACCCGCCGGTAGAGGCCTCCGGGGTGGGCGAGTAGACTCTTGCGCCCAAAACCCGGCCCCAGACCCACTCCCCATGAAGATCCACGAATACCAGGCCAAGCAGCTCCTGGCGAAGTACGGCCTGTCCGTCCCGGACGGCCGCGTGTGCGAGACGGTCGACGAGGCCGTGCAGGCCTACGCGGACCTCGGGAGCGAGGTCTCGGTCGTCAAGGCCCAGATCCATGCCGGCGGTCGCGGCAAGGGCGGCGGCGTCAAGCTGGTCAAGAGCGCCGACGAGTGCCGGGCCGCGGCCGAGGCGATCCTCGGCATGCAGCTCATCACGCATCAGACCGGCCCCGAGGGTCAGACCGTGCGCAAGGTGTGGGTCGAGGAGGGCTCGCGCATCGTCAAGGAGTACTACATCGGCATCGTGATCGATCGGGAGCAGCAGCGCCCGGTGATGATGGCCAGCTCCGAAGGCGGCATGGACATCGAGGAGGTGGCGGCGAACACCCCCGAGAAGATCCTCAAGGAGGCCTACTCGCCCGCCGGCGGCCTGGCCGCCGATCAGGCGCGCCGGCTGGCCGAGGGCATCGGCCTCCCCGCCGAGCTGATCGAGTCCGGCGTCGAGTTCCTGCAGGGCCTGGCGAGATGCTTCTGCGAGCTCGACTGCTCGCTGGCCGAGATCAACCCCTTGGTGCACACCGAGGACGGCGTGGTGCGCGCCCTCGACGCGAAGATCAACTTCGACTCGAGCGGCCTCTTCCGTCACCCCGAGCTCGTCGAGCTGCGGGACCTGCACGAGGAGGATGACAAGGAGATCGAGGCCAGCAAGTTCGACCTCTCCTACATCGCCCTCGACGGCAACATCGGCTGCATGGTCAACGGCGCGGGCCTCGCGATGGCGACCATGGACGTCATCAAGCTCTACGGCGGTGAGCCGGCCAACTTCCTCGACGTCGGCGGCGGCGCGACCACCGAGAACGTGGCTGCGGCCTTCCGCATCCTGCTGGGCGACGACAACGTCAAGGGTGTCCTGATCAACATCTTCGGCGGCATCATGAAGTGCGACGTGATTGCCAACGGAGTGGTCGAGGCGGTCAAGCAGATCGACCTCAACGTCCCCCTGGTCGTGCGCCTCGAGGGCACGAACGTGGAGCAGGGTCGCAAGATCCTGCAGGAGTCCGGCCTGCCGCTGATCGCGGCCGGCGACCTGGACGACGCCGCCCAGAAGATCTGCGCAGCCCTGAAAGGAGCCTGAACATGGCTATCTTCGTCAACGAGAACACCAAGGTCATCTGCCAGGGCTTCACGGGGAAGACCGGCACCTTCCACAGCCAGCAGGCCATCGAGTACGGCACGCAGATGGTCGGCGGCGTTAACCCGAAGAAGGCGGGCACCGAGCACCTCGGGCTGCCCGTGTTCGGAACGGTCGCCGAGGCCCGAGCGGCGACCGGCGCGACCGCAACCGCGCTGTACGTCCCGCCGCCCTTCTGCGGCGCGGCGATCATCGAGGCCATCGAGGCGGAGATGGAGTTGATCGTGGCGATCACCGAGGGCGTGCCCGTGCTCGACATGGTGCGCGTGGTCGAGGCCCTCGCAGGCTCGAAGTCGCGCCTGATCGGCCCCAACTGCCCCGGCGTGATCACCCCCGAGGCCTGCAAGATCGGGATCATGCCCGGCTACATCCACAAGCCCGGCCGCGTGGGCGTGATCAGCCGCTCCGGCACCCTGACCTACGAGGCCGTGTGGCAGCTATCCTCCCGCGGCATCGGCCAGTCGACCTGCATCGGCATCGGCGGTGACCCGGTCAACGGCACGAACTTCATCGACTGCCTCGAGGCCTTCAACGCCGACGAGCAGACGGACGCGATCGTCATGATCGGCGAGATCGGCGGCACGGCCGAGGAGGCCGCAGCCGACTACATCAAGGCGAACATCACCAAGCCCATGGTCGGCTTCATCGCCGGCGCGACCGCTCCCCCGGGCAAGCGCATGGGCCACGCCGGCGCCATCATCTCCGGCGGCAAGGGCACCGCGGCCGAAAAGGTCGCCGCCCTCGAGGCCGCGGGCGTCACGATGAGCCCCAGCCCCGCCCGCCTCGGCGAGCTGATGGAACAACGCATGCGCGAAGCAGGCCTGCTCGAAGCCACGGCCTGAGCACCCGCTCCTCCAACCACAGGGCGGCTCCACACCCGTGGAGGCGCCCTTCTTCGTGCTCGCGACTCCTATCGCAGTGGGGATCCGCTCGATCGCAGCAACTTGATTGCGGGCGACCCGGCCTGGCGGGCGGAGTCTCGGGGTCGGTCGCCGCAGTGGCGTTGGCCCATGCGATGCCCTCTGAGGTACCCGGGTGGTGAGTGGTAGCGCACTCCTGACTCGAGCCGTCACCCCGGGTCCGGCGGTCTGCGACGCAACTCCATTTCGGGCGATGGCGCTGAGAAGAGGCCGCAGGCCAACTTGGAATCGGGCGACCCTGCGACCCTCCGCGACCCCAAGGGGGAGAGACGAATCGGGGAGGGGAGGCGGTTCGGCGAGGCCGACGCCCCGGGGGGCGAAGAGAACTTGAAGGGTGAAGTGGCCGAGGGTGATCGGCAACGGCGAGGTTGAAGCCGCCGGCGAGTTGAGCGCCACGGAGCCCCAGGGCCAGCGCACGGGCTAACGCCATCACGGCGCCATCCCCCGATACTCCCGGCGAGCCAGCTACAGCTCGATTCCCATCGCCACGAGCTGCTTCTCCACCTGGGGCGCCCAGCCGCGGTTGGCGATCGGGCTGGCCGGTGAGGGGTGCAGGATCGTGTTGATGGCGAGGGCGTTCTTGCCCAGTGCCTGCGTCGCCTGCTTCTCGGCGAACTTGCCGACGCCGATCACGCGGTCAGGCTCGAGCCAGGCGACCAGGCGCTGCAAGGCCTTGTCGCACGCCGCGAACAGGGGCGCGCGTTCGGCGGCGGGGAGCTTGTCGGGGGTGCGGTTGCGGCCCGTCTCCTCCAGGAACACCAAGGGGCAATAGTTCCACACGAAGAAGCGCGCGAAGAACTCCTCGGGCGGACCGAAGCGCTCCTGCGCCCAGCCCCACAGCCGCGCGCCGCTGACCTCGCTGCGCTGACACTCGAAGCCGAGTATCGGGCGCTTGGGGTGCTCGCCCTCAGGGCGGTCGACCTGCTCCTCGATGCCCATCCACTAGCGCACGATCGAGACCTCCCCGAAGGGCACGCCCGTCTGCGCCATGCCGAAGGGGCCCGGGTTCATCCCGAGCAGCAAGGCCTCGGGGCGCTGCCTGGCGAAGCGCTCGAGGTACCTCTCGGAGCTACGGCGCGCGTAGACCAGCGGGTTGTAGACGTGCGTGACCGGCGCGCCGAAGGTCAGCGCGTCGACATCCTTGACGAGGGCACGGTTGGTGCGCAGGGGATCCACGCGGGGATGATAGCCCCTCGCACCAGGGCTCACTCCAGGCCGAGCAGCACGGGCTCGAGCATCTCCTTCAGACGCCAGCCCTCCGCGATCCAGACACCGCGCAGCTCGAGGTACACGATGGTGCTCCCCTTGCGTGCCGAGAACGAGTTCCCGATCGGGTAGCCGTTCCTCTCGACCAGGAACGCCTTGGACTCGTCGCCCCAGGCCTGGGCTTCCTCGAGCTCGACCAGGCCCATCTCATCGTCGCCGACCAGCTTCCAGTCGGTCATCGTCTCGACCGTGCTCCAGCGGTAGGCGTCCTTGGCCACCCCCTCACTGCCGCGAAACTCGGTCACCCAGCGCAGCTCGGGCTGGTCGGTCCCGGTCTTCTCGTAGGTGTACTCCAACCGTTCCGTGCCCAGGAGCGCGGACGTGCGCACGAGCCGCGCGGCGTCGGCCTGCACCTCGAAGGCCGCGTACTGCGCGACCTGCTCCGCCGTCAACACGCGCTGATCGTCCCGAGCCTCGAGGGGGACCTCACGCTCCCAGCTGCGCCACACCCAGAGGACGGCGCCGACCAGCGCCAGGAGCATCAGCTTCTCGCGACCCGGCAGCCAGGCTCCACCCGGGATCGACAGGCGCAACGAACGGCCGCGCTTCACGTAGCCGATCGGACCCCCGTAGTCGAGTTCACCGGGAGCGAGGTCGTTCAAGCCCTCGACCTTGGGGGCCTCTGACTCGCGGGGGCGCAGCAGGGAAGCAGCCATGCCCTGCCCATCGGCCAACCCGCGATCTCGGCTGCAGCCCGCCTACTCGGCGCGCGCGTCGACCCTCGCTGACTCCCCTTCCAGGACGACCGACAGCTCGTTGGGGGAGCAGCACACCGGACAGTCCTCGACGTAGGACTGGGACGACCCGGCGCTCGGGTCGACGGGCACGATGATCCGCTCTCCACACGAGGGACAGCTGTATTCCCCTTGGACGTTCTCCATGCGGCACACCCTGCCCGCATGCCATCCGTTCCGCGAGGGGTGGAATCGCATTCCGGTGCTGCTCCAAACCCCCACGGGCCCACGGGTTGGAACCGTCCACAGGTGGGATCGCTTTGCTCTCTTCGGATTGCCCAGCTTGCCGATAACGGAGTCATGAAGATCTCCCCTCAGCACATGGGTCCCCTCCAACCCGCCCGTCACACGGAGCAGGCCTCGCGGACGCAGCCGCAGGAGGTCGGATCCCGACAACGATCCCAACAAGCCCGTCCGGCCGATCGAGTCGAGCTCGAGCGCCAGGGCCGCACCGATGAGGGCCACAGCGCGACCGAGCGCGTCGAGGCCCTGGCCGACAAGGTCTCCGAGCGGCTCGCGAACCTCGCGGAGGCAACCGGCGCCGACCTGTCCGAGCTCGAGGCCAAGTTCTCCCAGAACATCGATCGCCTCCTCGAAGGTATCGCCGACGGCAGCCTGTCCGAGCGCGACGTGGCGAACGGCATCGCCGCGACCCTCGAGGACCTGAGCCGTGAGGTCCAGACCAACGTCGAGCGCCCGGAGCTGCGCAGCACGACTGGCGAGGAGGGCCGCTCCGAGTCCATCAGCGCTCGCGTCGAGGGTCTGGCCGCCGACGTCGAGTCGCGCATCGTCAACCTGGCCGCAGAGCTCGGCCTCGAAGACGACCAGGCCCGCGAACTGGTCAGCTCCTTCCAGGGCAACCTCGACCGCCTGCTGAACGGCGTGGCCAACGGCACGATCGATGGCGACGCTCTCCAGAGCGGCGTGCAGAACATCCTGAGCCAGGTCACCAACGACTTGCAGCGCAGCGTGAGCGAGCCGGTTCGTGACGGCCGCAGCACGGGCGACGTGGTCCCGCCGACCTCCCAGGCGCGCTTCGACGACGCAGTCTCTTCGATCGAGGATCGCCTGGCGAACGCGGGCGAGGGACTGACCGGTGCTCAGGCGCGCGCCTTCTCGGAGCTCGAGAAGGCCTTCCAGAGCGCCATGGACCGTCTCGGCGACGCGACCTTCGAAGGCTCGCTGAGCCGCGCTGAGTTCAAGGACCTGTTCCAGTCGTTGGTGTCCGACCTCGGCCGTGACCTGCAGGGGATCCTCGGGAGCGACGTCGATCAGCCTG
>JAQBVH010000214.1 GCA_027623615.1 Planctomycetota bacterium
CTGGGGGCCGGCCATCTTCTACGGGCTGCGCATCGGCAAGCCGGCGTGGGCGACGGCCCTGGCGGTCGCGGCGCTGCTGGCCGCCGTCGCCGCGAGGGATTGCGCTGGGAAGCCGGCGCGGACCCTGCTCCTCGCTGTCCTGGCCGGCGCCTGCGCCGCGGGCGCGTGGCTCGTGCGCGAGAGCCTGGTCCTGTGGATTCCCTTGACCTTGCTCGTGCTCGGCCGACAAGTCGGGGCGCGGGCGGCGCTGGTTGGCGCGGGGGGAGTCCTCTGCGCGTTGATCCCACTCTTCGCGCACAACCAACGGGCTGGTGCGCCACTCCTCGCGACGTCGTCGAACTTCGGTTCGAACCTGTGGATCGGGAACCACGAGGGCGCCGACGGCCTCTACACCGGCATGCTGGTGGGGCGCGGCGGCGCGGAGTACGAACAGGAGGACGCGCTCAGGCTCGCGGAGGTGGCGACGGGGCGCACGCTGACGCCCGCGGAGGTCTCGCAGCATTGGCGCGGTGAGGCCCTGGCATTCTGGCGCGAGCGGCCCGGCGCGGCCGCGGCTCTCCTCCTGCGCAAGGCACGGCTCGGCCTGCACGACACCGAGTGGATGGACTCGGTGTCCTACAGCGCCTACCTACGCGAGTCGCAGTGGTTGACCGCGTCGGGTTACCTCTCGCACCTGGCCTGGTTGCTGCCGCTCGCGGCCTTCGGGGCATGGGTCGCGCTGCGCGATCGTCGCGGGCTGGGTTGGACCGTCGTTGCGCCGGTGCTCAGCGTGTTCGCGGTGCACGTTCCCTTCTTCTGGTTGGGACGCTTCCGCGCGCCCGCGCTGCCGTTCCTGTGCCTGCTCGCGTGCTTCGGATTCACCCACCTACGGCGCGTGATCGCGAGCGGTGCGTGGCGCGCGCATCGGGGAGCGTTGGCCTGCGCGGGGGTCGTGCTCGTTCTCGCGCTCGCGCCGATCCGCGGCGCGCAGGAGGATCCGCTCGCCACCTCGTACAACGCCGCGGGCATGGCGCTGCTCACCGCGCGTCGCGGCGCGCAGGCCGAGCAGGCCTTCCGGCTCGCGCTCGAGGCGAACCCGCGGCACGCGAACGCCAACTTCAACCTGGGCAGCCATCTGGCCGAGACCGGTCGCCACGACGAGGCCGAGCCGTTCCTGGTCGCGTCGATCGCGGCCGAGCCGCGCTACCGCTTCGACGCACTCCTCGCGGTCATCGACGGCCTGCTGGCGACCGACCAGAACGACCACGCGCGGGTCGAGCTCGAGAACCTGGCGCGCTCGCTCGACGGGAGCGCAGCCCAGCTTCACCAGATCGGGCGCCGCTTCCGTCAGGTTGGGGAGCCCGGGCGCGCGCGGGCGCTGTACGAAGAGGCCCTGGTGCTCGACCCTACCCTCGCGGCCGCTGCCAACGACCTGGGCATCCTGGCGCAGACGCACGGGCATTTCGCCCGGGCGGTGCAGGCCTACGAGCAGGCGCTCGCAGCGGATCCCAAACTGGGCAAGGCGAGGGTCAACCTCTCCAGCCTGTTCTCGACGGCGGCGGACGAGGGGTTCCGGGATGGGGAGCGGGCCCTCGAGCTGGCACGTGGCGCAGCGAGGGCAGGGGTTTCCGCTGAGGTTGCCCTGGACCTGGAAGGCATGGCCCTGGCCGAGCTGGGACGCTTCGAGGAGGCGATCCAGGCCGCCGAGCGAGCTGTGGAGCTGGCCCGACGGGCGGATCGGCCGCGGTATGCGGCGGACATCGCCCACCGGATCGAGCTGTACCGGTCGCAGACACCCTTCCGAGGCGGTTGACGGCGCCAGGCCCGGTGTGGGATTCTCCCGCGGCCCCCGCGGCAGTGGAGGGCAAGGCAGGACTCATCGTCCCCCTATTCGACCCTCCCGGCAGGAGCGGGGTAAGTTTCGGCGCCCTCGTCAGCGTCGGACCCCTCTGTCGGGACCGACGAGAGGGACCCTACGGGGGTGAACCCACTGGTGACTCAACCTGGAATCCCGAACGATCTCGTTCTCTCAACATCGTGCTATGGCCCACGGCTGCGCACGATCGAGGATCAGTCGTTCAGCGCCGTGGCGATGGGCTTCCGTCGCCTGGAGCTGGGCCTGTCCGCTCAACCCGTCGATCTCGCCGGCTGGGAGGACTCGACCCGCGAGACCGGCATTCGCATCGACTCGGTCGTCGTCGGCAGCCTGAAGCCGCTGTCGGAGAACATGTCGGACTCGCTGCTCGGCAGCAACCACCACGAGTCCCGCGAGCTGGCGCTCAACAGCACGCGTCGCCACATCCGGCTCGCCCAACAGCTCGGGGCACCGGTGGTCGTGGTGCATGGCTCTGCGGTCGAGGACCCCAAGCTCACGACCGAAGCGTTGCAGCTCCAACGGGACCTCGACCATGCCGACGAGGACCACCTCGAGGCAGCGCAGGAGAAGATTCGCACCTTCGTCGCGAAGGTCAAGAAGAAGGGGCAGCGTCAGCTCGAGCATTTCTGCCGCTCGCTCCACACGCTGCGCACAGAGTTCCCCGACACCCAGCTGGCGATCGAGCCGGGGCTGCGCTTTCACGACCTGCTCAACTTCGAGGCCGTTCAGTGGACCCTCGACGACCTCGCCGCCAAGAACGTCGGCTACTGGCACCACACGGGCCGCATCCACAAACGCGGCCTCGCCGGCCTGCCCGGTCAGGGGGATTGGTTGGACACCTTCTCGAGCCGCATGCTCGGGTGCCACCTGCAGGACGCCCACGATGAGGAGGCCGCGTTGCCGCCCGGCCAGGGGGAGATCGACTTCCGCCTCGTGCGAGAGTACGTGCCGCGGGACGCCGCCCACGTGATGGAGGTCAACCCGTGCCATGGGCGTGCCGAGGTCCTGGCATCGGTGGCCTACCTGGTGAACCTGGGCTTCTAGGTCTGGGCGACCCGTTGGGGCCGCCTACGTCTCCTTGGGAGGCGTGGGTGTTGCTTGGCGCCACACCTGACGGTGTGGCAGCCCGGAGCGAGCACCCATGGCGCAAGCCTCACCGGCGTGACTGCTCCCGGGTAGGGCGATCCGCATGGCCTCGACCCTGGGCTCATGGACATGGAAGGGACACGTGGGGGGGGTGCGATACTTGCTAACCCCTTGCCATGGCACCACTTGTGAGGTGCGCACCCTTCCTGGTGGCCCGAAGGTGCCCTTCCCACCGGTTCCATTGCCGGGCCACAATGGAGTTTCGGTCCTCCCCTTCGACCCGCGCGGTCGATACGGGTGCACCGCGGCCGACATGTCCGATCACGCACTACCCCTGCCTGCCGGCGAGCCCCACGACCGGGCGTCGACCGAACTACGCCCGGGGCTCCAACCTGCGGATCACCTACGCCGGGTCCTCGAGCGGGCCTCCGCCGAGGCTCCCGAGGAGGCCCAGGGGCACTTCCTCGTCCTGACCCACCGCGGGCCGGACCCCGACGCCCTGGGGGCTTGCGAAGGGTTGCGCCGCCTGATCGAGGTGGGCTTCGGCTACCGAGCCACGGTCGCCACCCTGGGCCGCATCCACCGGGCCGAGAACCTGGCGCTGGTGCGCACCCTCGAGCTCGAGCTCGTCGACTACACCGAGATCGACCTCAGCCGCTTTGCTGGGGTGACCCTGGTCGACACCCAGCCCGAGTTCGGACACACGGTGCTGCCGGATACGCCTCCGCTGGTCGCGGTGTTCGATCATCACGTGCCGCCCGAGAAGGACGGGAAGCGTCCGGACGCGCCGCACAAGGATGTACGCCTGGGCCTCGGGGCCACCTCCTCGATGCTCTACGAGTACCTGCGCGACGCAGGGATTCAGCTGGACGAGCGCACGGCGTCGGCGCTGTTCTGCGGCGTGCGGTACGACACGATGGACCTGTCGCGCAACGCGAGCGCACTGGACGAGGAGGCCTACTTCGAGACCTTTCGCCTCTGCGACCGGACCAAGATCGCCGCAATCGACAAGCCGCCCCTGCCGCGCAGCTACTACCGGGCGATCGCGAGCTCGATGGCCGCGGCGCGCCAGCACGGACCGCTCGTCCTGGCGCTGCTCGGCAAGATCGAGAACCCCGAGACCGTGGCGGAGATGGCTGACTTCTTCCTGCGCATGAAGGGCGCCAGCTGGGTCGTCGTCGGTGGGGCGTTCGAGGGTGAGTACGTCCTCTCCCTGCGCACGGACCGCAGCTTCGGCAACGCCTACCCCTTGATGAAGCGTGTGCTCGGCGGTGAGGGCTCGTTCGGCGGTCATGGCCACATCGCCGGGGGACGCATCCATCTCGAGGATCAAGGCGAGAGCACGATCAAGAGTGTCGAGCGCGCCCTTCGCGCGAACGCGCTGCGAGTCATCGCGCCGACCAGTGACGACGACGAGGAAGCGATCCCGCCCGAGGGGCGCCCCGTCGGTGAGTGAGCTGCGCCTGACCGCCTGTGGCGGGGTCGATTCCTCGGGCGGCGCGGGTCTCGATGCGGACGGCGATGCGGCTGCCCGCCTCGGGGTCGAGCTCGCCAAGGTGATCACGGCCCATACGGTGCAGGACGACGACGCGGTGCACCAGGTGACCGCGGTCGAGCCGACCGACTGGATCGCGCAGCTCTCCGCGACGCGCCCGACCATGATCAAGTTCGGTCTCCTGCCCGGGGCGGCCCACGTGGCCGCCGCTGCGGCCTGGCTGCACGCGACGCCGGTCCCCGCAGTGGTCGATCCGGTGCTCGCTGCATCCTCGGGCTACAGGTTCCTCGACGCGGAGGCGTGCGAGGTCCTGCGCACCGCGCTGTGTGCCGCCGGCCCGGTGCTGACCCCCAACCTGAACGAGGCGGCAGCCCTAGTGAGGGAGGCCGCCCTCGTCGGTGACGACGCTTGCGTTGCGGCCGCCGGGCGCCTGCTGGAAGCAGGGGCCCGCGGGGTCGTGCTCAAGGGCGGGCACGGGACTGGGCCGACCGTCCGCGAGCTGGTCCTCGAGCCGGGCGCCGACCCGGTCTGGATCGAGCACCCGCGCCTGCCGGGCAGCCTGCGCGGCAGCGGATGTCGCTTCGCGACCGCCCTCGCCCTGCTCCTGGCCCAGGGCGCACCGCTCGGCGCCGCTGCCCGAGGCGCCAGCGCACTCGTTGCCGGCTGCTTCGCGGCCCGCTGATTCTTCCCCGCTGGGGACTTGCCTTCGGCTGTCGTCGCGCTATTCTTTCGCCCCCTGAGAGCGGCTGTAGCTCAGTGGTAGAGCGCAACCTTGCCAAGGTTGATGTCGACGGTTCAAATCCGTTCAGCCGCTCCAACTCGAAGCGCCCCCCGGTGATTCCCTTCAGGGTCAATCACGGGGGTCGTTCTCGATTTGCGCTCCGGCGGAGTGCCCCGACGGGAGCACCCGGTCCCGGAGTCTCACTCGTCCCGTTCGAGGCGCAGTCCGTGCCACGGGCAGAAGGACCAGGCGCAGTTCATGCGCTCGTCGTCCTTGGGGCAGACCTTGGGTCGCAGGAGTGCTCCGAGGGGTAGCCGGAACGAGTACGACTCGCGCGCGGTCTTGACCGCGATGCGGCCCTCGACCGTGGCGTCAGCCAACCGGGCGCCGTCCGCGTCCACGGCGGGGAAGGCGTAGAAGTTCAGGTTCTCGCCCATGGGGCCCAGGTTGGCCGCCATCATCGGCCGCATCATCGCGAGCATGTTGCTCGCGTCGGCGCTGAGCGCGGACTGGGGCAGGGGCTTGTGTTCCTTCCCCCGCAAGTCGATCAGGCGCAGCGATGCGCGGACCTTGGCCTCGGGGACGAAGTCGACACCGCCGAAGACCCCGATGGTGCCGTCTACCACGGCGACCAGGGTGTAGTCGTTGACCACGTCGAGGACGTCGGCCACGTCCGACTTGCTGAGCCCTGGCTCCGAGGCCAGGCTCGCCGCCCAGAACTCGGTCGGGATCCACCAGACCATGGTCATCGCGCTCGGATCGGGAGAGCCCTTCTGGGTCTGCTCGATCAGCGCGTTCAGGTCGATGTCGGCTGGGTCGAGCAGGTCCTGCAGGGGGTGGAGCCCCGGTTGGTGCGCGCCCTGGAACGAGGCGTGGATCGGGTGCGTGTGCGCCTCGCTCGGGAGCGAGGTCGGCGTGGCGCAGGCGGCGGTCAGGGCGAGCAGCGCGGCGGTAGAGCGGAGCTTCACAGGGGTCCTTGGTTGAGGGTTGGGTGGGGGC
>JAQBVH010000215.1 GCA_027623615.1 Planctomycetota bacterium
TACGGGCCGATCGACATGCCGCATGAGAGTGGATCACACCACTAGCGGAAGGGCGGGACCGCCGGCTGGGTCCAGGCCGTCTCCTTGTCCCCTGCCTTGTAGGGGTTGGGGTGGTCCCTGGAGGACTCGACCACCGCGCGCACGAACACCTCGTCGCCCTGGTAGGCGTACACGGCCGGGTTGTCGCTCGTCTCCGCGAGCACGGTGGGCTCCCCGACCGTGCCGTCCTCGGCCCTGCGCACGCCGATGTAGCGCACGCTGTACTCGACCCCGGGCTCCTCGTCGATCGCGATCAGGTAGCGGCCCGGCTTGCGCGAGACGACACGCAGGGTCACCCCGGAGGAGGCGTAGAAGTCGCCGGCGTGCATGGCCTCGATCAGCGCGCTCTCGCTCAGCGCGTCCGACCAGACCTGCACCCAGCCGCGACCGGTCATCGCGGTCGTCTTGCCGTAGTAGTTATGGGCGTCGTCCGTGGCGACCGCATAGAGCGGCGGCAGGTCGAGCTCGGTCAGGCGGCGCGTGTTCGCCAGGTCCCACATGGTCTCGGTGTCCGGGCGCGTGTCGTCGCCGTCGTTGCGCACGCCGCGGTGGCCGTTGTAGACCTCGAAGAAGCGGTCGGCGCGCATCTGCGCCATCTGCTCCCAGGTCACGCCCCAGCCGAAGTTGGGGTGGTTGAGGTGCGCGAGGACGGGCACGTCGTGCTCCTCGCCGTGCTCCTTGATCGCGTCGAGCGCGGCGTTCATCAGGTCGACCACCGAGTCGCCGCCGCGGGGCGGGATCACACCGCGGATGCCCATGGCGTTGATGTGCACGGGGTAGTTCTGGTCCTCGCCTGAGAAGTGCGCCGTGACCTCCTCGCCGGTCACGAGCAGGAACTCGCGCAGCTGGTCGAAGCGCTCGCGCAGCTCCTGCAAGGGCACGAGGCGCATCTCGCGCCCCTTGGCGCCGTCGCGCACCTGAACCGCGTCGCCGTAGCGCTCCTGGAGCTCCTTCAACTCCGCGGGCTTGAGGCGCTGGCTGCCGTCCTCGCTGACCGCGAACCAGCGCTCGCCCTCTTGCAGCACGTTGTGATCGGACAGGACGAGGAACTGGTAGCCGTTCGCCTGATACCAGTCGACGACGGACTCCGGCGCGCTGTCGCCGTCGCTCCACAGGGTGTGGGTGTGGGTGTTGCCCTTCCACCAGCGCGGCTGGGATTCGGGGGCGGGGCTGGCGCTGAGGGCCGCCCACAGGATCAGGATCGCCGCGAGGAAGAGGAGGAAGCGTTGCACGTTCGTCAAGCTACCCGAAGTGCGGCACCGTGATCTGGGGCACCGCGTATCCTTCCGGGAACTTCACGCAACCCGCCATGCGCATCCCCCTATTCCTCGTCGCCCTCGCCGCGCCCGCCCTCGCTCAGGAACCGTTGACGGAGCTGTCGTTCGATCCGCCCTGGAGACACGAGGGCAAGCTCCAGGCGCTGATCGTCTCCGGGCAGAACAACCACGACTGCGAGTGGACCACCGAGAAGATGCAGCGCATCCTCGAGGACAGCGGCCGCTTCGAAGTTCGCACGACCGGGGATCCGGAGCAGTACCTGGCCTCGTCGCCCCGGATCACTGAAGTCGACGTCTTCGTCCTCGACTACAACGGCCCCCGTTGGGGAGAGGACGCCGAGCAGAGGTTCCTGGAAGCGGTCTCCGCCGGCGCAGGCGTCGTGGTAGTGCACGCTGCGAACAACGCGTTCAAGGGCTGGACGGACTACGAGACCCTCGTCGGCCATCTCTGGCGCGAGGGCACGAGCCACGGGAGGTTCCACACCTTCGACGTGCCCATCGCGCGTCGCGACCACCCGGTGACGGCGACCCTGCCGGACATTCGCGACCACCCGGACGAGCTCTACCACGACCTCTGGCGCGCGCCCGCCGCCAACCACGAGACCCTCGCCTCCGCCATGAGCTCGGAGGAGAGCGGCGGCAGCGGCAAGGAGGAGCCGATGATCCTGGTCGGCTCGTTCGGCAAGGGCCGCATCTTCCACACGCCGCTCGGTCACGTGTGGCGGGACCAGGAACACACCCGCGCCAGCTTCGAGGACCCGCAGCTGCACACGCTGCTCGTGCGCGGCGCGGAGTGGGCCGCGACCGGCGCGGTGAGCGACGGACTCACCGCCCCCAACCATCTGAGCGCCGCCGAGGCCGCCGACGGCTGGCGCCTGCTCTTCGACGGCGTGACGACCGAGGGCCTGCGCGGCTGGAACAAGCCGGGCTTCCCGGACAAGGGCTGGGAGATCGTCAACGGCTGCCTACGCCGCGCCGCGGGCGGCGGCGGCGACCTGATCACGACCGGCGTCTACGAGAACTTCGAGCTCGCCTTCGAGTGGAAGACCGCCAGGGGCGTGAACAGCGGCGTGAAGTACCGCGTGCCCGAGGTGCAGGGCTACACCGCCGGGCCCGAGTATCAGATCCTCGACGACCCGGGCACGAACGAGGACAACAACCCGTTGTCGGCGGCGGCGGCGATGTACCACCTCTTCGCGCCCGCGGGCAAGACGCTCGCGCCGACCGGCAGCTTCAACCACTCACGCATCGTCGCGCGCGGCAAGCACCTCGAGCACTGGCTCAACGGCGTGAAGGTCCTCGAGGCCGACGTGGACGGCGAGGCCTGGAACGCGGCCAAGGCGCGCAGCAAGTTCAAGGACATGGACGGCTACGGGGACCGCCCCGGCCACATCCTCTTCCAGGACCACGGCGGCGAGGCCTGGTACCGCTCGATCAAGCTGCGCGAGCTCGAGGTCGAGCCCGCGCGCGGCCTCCTGTCCGGCTCTGGCCTCGCAGGTTGGAAGGTGGTCGGCGCGGCGGAGTACCGCCGCGAGGAGGGCGACATCGTCGGCTCGGTGCCCGAGGGCGGTCTGCGCGGCAACGCCTTCCTGCGCACGGAGGAGGAGTTCACGAACTTCGTCTTCGACGTCGAGCTGAAGGTCGAGGTCCCGGGCAACTCCGGCATCCAGTTCCGCTCGCGCCAGCGCGACGGCGACGGCGTCGTCTACGGCTACCAGGCCGAGATCGACTGCAGCGCGCGACGCTGGTCCGGCGGCATCTACGGCGAGAGCTTCACCGGCTGGCTCGACGACCTGAAGGACGACCCGGCCGGCCAGGCGGCGTTCCGCGTGAAGGAGTGGAACCACTTCCGCGTCCAGGCGATCGGGAATCACCTGCAGGTGTGGGTCAACGGCGTGCAGACCGCGAACCTCGTCAACGACGAGATCGCGAGTGGCTTCCTCGCGCTCCAGGTCCACGGCGGAGGCCAGGGTTCGTTCCGCTGGCGCAACCCGCGCATCCGGGTTCTGGACTGAGGCTGCAACCTCCCGCGCCGCGCCACGGTCCCCCCAGGCGGGCGGGCGGGGGGCGCGGTGGGCCACGCGCCGGGCCTCAGTCCCCGTCCTCCTGCGGCGGCTCCGGCGTCTTCCACAGCGCCATCGCGCGATCGCGCATCCCCCACTGCAAGCTCGAGTGCCAGAGGGCATGCCCGATGCGGCGCCCGCGCTCGAGCGCTCCCTCCGCCACCATGCGCTCACCCAGCGTGAGCAGGGCGCCCGCAGAGGCGCGTCGGCGCGCCTCGTCCCGTCCGCGGTAGACGGCCGCGAGGAGCTCCTCCGTCGCGGCGTCCGTCGTGATGTCCCCAAGCTGGGTGAGCGCCTCCAGCGCGACCTCGGGGTCGGGATCGATCGCCTTGGCGCGGGTGATCAAGATGCGGGTCGAGACCCGCAGCAGCCGCTCGGGCTGGCCCACCTCGACCGGAGGACCGCCCGCCTGGGCGTGCTGCGGTCGATCCGGCACCTTGGGGACGGGGTCGTCATCGGACAAGGCGAACGCGGCGAAGCCGAGCAGGGCGAGGGTGAGGAGCGGAGTCTGCATGCCTCTTCATGTTCGCACGCCACGTCGTATTGCGGCGAACTTCCCCGTGACGGATCCGTTGCACAACCAGGCCCGTGGGCCCGGTACACCTGATGGTCATGCTCGCAGCCCTGCTCCTCCTCCAGCCTGCGCTGGTCCAAGATCCCCGGCCTCAACCCCTGCCCCTCGTCGTCGCGACCCCGCTCGTCGAGGCCCTGCCCGCGCCGGAACGCTTCACGCTCTCCGCGGGCCACTGGGTCGTATGGGAGGGTGGCGCCGCGAGCAACCATCGTGCTCCCGACACGCTCCTCTTCCGCAAGCACGCCAGCGGGCCGGAGGAGAACATCGGATCGATCGGCGGTCGGCTGATCGACGTCGACGCGAACGGCACGATCCTGGTCAGCGGGCGCGCGCGCAACCACGTGAGCCTCGTCGACGCGGCGGGCGCGTGGCAGCACTTCTACGCGCCCGGCACCCGGGAGGGCCAGCGCGTCGAGTTCGCGCACATCGACCTGAGCGGGGCGGTCCTCATGGTCGAGGGGGAGGGCGCGCCGACCTACCACTTCCGCACGTTCAGCAGCCAGGGCTTCGGTCCGGCCGTCGCCCTCGCGGAGGGCACAGCGGCGCAGATCACGCGCGACACTTTCTGGCGCGACGAGGGACTGGTCGCTTGGGTGACCGAGGGCTGCGAGGTGTGCGTCGTCGATACGAGCAAGGGCGAGCGCTGGCGACACCCCCTGCCCGGCGACGCTCCCTACTCACTGAGCGGAGTCTTCGAGGGCGTCGCCTTGTTGGCCGCGACCCGTCCGAGCCGCGCGATCCTCCTGCGCCTGGCCGACGGCAAGTCGTGGAGCGTCGCGACCCCCGCAGCGTCGATCCACGCCGTCCTGCCCGAGGGGATCCTGATGAACGGGAAGTTCTGGGACCCGGTCACTGGTCACGAGTACCGAACTGAACTGCCCAACCTGAACTCCTACCGAGCGTCGATTCGCCGCGTCGGGACGGGCTATCACCTGACCGGCCACCACCAGGTCTGGAACCTGGACCTGAACAAGACCTCTGCAGGCCTCCCGACCGACAACGCCGAAGCGCTCGATCGACTCCAAGCAGGCCTCGACAGGAGTGATGCGGAGCAGACCTTCCAGGCGATCCGCTCCCTGAAGATACCGCTGGGGCCGCGCGAGCTGCGCCTGCTCGAGCACGCGCTCGCCGCGGGCGGCCCCAACGTGGTCAGTCGAGCGGCCGGCATCCTCGGCTGGGACGGCGGCGGGGAGAGCATGCGGCTGATGATCGAGGCCCTGCGTGCCCTGCCCCCGGGCTACCACCGCGACCGGCACACGCTCGCCTTCCAGCTGGCGGAGAGCGGCGACCCGCGCGCGCTCGAGGCCTTGCTCGAGATGCCCATCGACGGGTTCCTCGCCCGCAACGACGACGGGGAACGCCTCGCCCGCGCGCTGATGATCCACGCCCTGCCCGGGGCCGCGGAGCTGCTGCGCAGGATCCGCCCCGGCGCCGTGCCGGAGGTCGACGCCGCCCTCGACGCGATCGCCGAGCGGCCCGAGGCCCTCGCCGTCTGGGCCAGCCTGCGCTGACCTACTCGTCGACCTGCAGCAGGTCGTCGATCGTCCAGGGTCCGCGGCGCTTGCTCGAGACCTCGAGGATCGCTCCCACGGCCGTCGGAGCGATCGGGTCGGCGCCGTGGCCCCACTCGCGACGGATGTAGGTCAACACGCCGGCCAGGTCCTCGGGCGTGGCGGCCAGGGCGGGCATCTCCATGTCCCACACCTCGCCGTCCATCTCGAGCGGACCGTGCAGGCCCTGGGCGAGGATGCGCACGAGTCGTTGCTCGGAACCGAGGACCCACTGCGACCCGCGCAAGCGCGGCGCCTTACCGCCCTCGCCGCGACCGGAGGGTTGGTGACAGGCCGCGCAGACCTCGGTGTAGATCTGCTCGCCACGCACGAACCACGCCTGCTCCTGTTCGGTCAGCGGACGGATCTGCTCCTCCTCCGGCACGCCGGGCTTGCCCGCCAGCGCAGTGCGTCCGCCACCTGTGCCGGCAGGTCACCCAGGTCGGTGATCGACGCCAACGCCTCGAAGCCCGCCGGCTGACGGGCGACGCGGATCGGCGCGGGTCCACCCTTGGGTCCCTTGTCGCGGCCGGCGAGCATGCCCTCGAGCATGGCCTGGCGGCGCCACTGCTGCGCGTCGGTGGTCGCCAGCCCCACGAGCTGTCCGATTTGCTCGGCCAATCCGCCGCGCACCGTCGCCGCCGCCAA
>JAQBVH010000216.1 GCA_027623615.1 Planctomycetota bacterium
AGGCCGCCGGCGAGCTTCTCGACGATGAGGTTTTGGGCGGACGCGCTGGCGGCCAGGATCCCGAGCCCGGCGAGGCCGGTAGCGAGGCGAGTAAGTCGTCGCATGGAGAGGGAAGGAAGAGGAATCCGGGGGTGGAAGGGGCAACCCGACGGGATCGACCCGGAGAGAACGGGACCTTGATTCTCGAACGGGTGCGTCGGGGGGTCAAGCATCCCCTGGTTTGGAGACGTTCGAAGGACGTAGACCGCAAACCAGGTCGATAGACTGGGGTCGTGCGACGACCCCTCCTCCTCTGCCTCCTCCTGGCTGCCTGCGGGGCAGAGCCGAATGTCCAGGCCTATCCAGATGGGGTCCCCTTCCGGCGACTGGGACGCCACGAGGGCCACTTCCACGGCGTCTGGGAGACCTTCCACCCCGACGGCAGTCCCTGGGAGACCGGCCGCTACCAGCACGGTCTGAAGGACGGCGCGTGGCAGATTCTCGGGGCGGACGGCTCGATCCTGGAGCAGGGCACTTTCGACGAGGGCGTGCGCGTCGGCCCCTGGATCCAAGTCGAAGAGGGCGGAGTGCGCTCCGCGGGCAGCTGGCAGGACGGCGACAAGCACGGGGCCTGGGTGTACCGCGACGCTGCTGGCGGGCTGCTGCGCCAGGAAACGTGGGACGCCGGCACTCGACTCGAGGTCGAGGCGTTCTCGGCCAACCCGGACGAGTGATGCTGCGTAGGAGCGAGCCATGCGCCTGATCCCCTTCCTCCCGGTCCTGTGTCTGGCTGCCTGCGGCGGTGACGGCGAGGCGGTACCCTCGTACGAGGGGCCCTACCGCCACCTCGTCCTGATCAGCCTGGACACGACCCGCGCCGACCACCTGTCCTGCTACGAGACCGGGCGGGCGCGCACGCCCAGCCTCGACGCGCTGGCCCAGGCGGGCACGCGCTTCGCCGACGTGACCGCGGCCGCGAATACGACCCTGTCCTCGCACACGTCGCTGATGACCGGCAGCTGGCCGCACACCCACGGGGTCGTGCGCAACGGCTTCGTGCTTCACCAGGACAACGTGATGCTGCCGGAGCTGCTCGGGCAGAAGGGCTTCCACACGGCCGGCTTCCTGGGCAGCTTCGCGCTCGAGAGCCGCTTCGCGTTCAACCAGGGCTTCGACTACTGGGACGAGGAGTTCTCCGTCCTCATCACCCCGGACGGCTCCGCCGACCAGAACCAGCGACTGGCCGAGGACCTGACCGCCGCCGCCTTGGCTCACGTGGACGAGGTCAAGGATGAGGCGGCGCGCATCTTCCTCTTCCTCCAGTACTTCGACCCCCACGCGCCCTACGGTCCGCCCGTGCGCGAGGGCGCGCCGCAGGTCAGCGGTCGCGAGGTTGATCTGGCCGTGCGCGCCCACCAGCGCGCGCTCGTTGGCCGGGAGTACGGACACAGCGACCTGATCAACACGGGCTTCGTCGGCGACCGGCGCCCGATGGTGGGCGCGGCGCCGGGGACGATGCTGACTCAGGATCAGCAAGCCGTCGCGGCCTACGCCGGCGAGGTGGCCTACATGGATCGCTGCCTCGGAGATCTGATCGCAGGCCTCGATGAGGACGGCATCCTCGACGAGACGATCATCGTCGTCACCGCCGATCACGGCGAGACGATGTACGAGCACCACGACTTCTGGAACCACGGGCTGTGGCTGTACCAGACGGTGATCGACGTCCCGCTGATCGTGCGCCTGCCCGATGGCCGCGGCAAGGGCCAGGTGGTGGAGCACCCCGTGTCGACGATCGACGTGCTGCCGACCCTGTGCCAGCTCCTGGAGCTCGACCTGCCGGAGCGCAGCGAGGGCATGAGCCTGGTGCCGTTCCTCGACGGGGAGCAGCGTCCGCGCGGCACGATCTTCAGCGAGGCCACGCAGCCGGGTCCGCAGTCTGGCTTCGAACAACCGGGCGCCTGGGGCAACATCCTCAAGCCGCGCGCGGTGCGTCGGGGGCCCTGGAAGCTGATCCTCTCCCGCTACAACAAGGTGCGGCAGCTGTTCCACCTGGGGCGTGACCCGGACGAGAAGAGCGACCTCCTGAAGTTGGCGACCCCCGATCCCGAGGCCCAAAGGATCGCCACCGAGCTGCTGGCGGAGCTCATCGCTTGGGAGGCAACTGCGCGGCCACTGCCGTCGAGGTACGACTCTTCCCAGTACGAAGATACGCTGAAGCAACTCGAGGGAATGGGGTACGCAGGTGGGGGCGGCGGTGACGAGAAGGAGTAGAGGGGTCCACTGCTACCTTCCCGTTCGTCCAGCCAGCCACGATGCGCCTGCTCTCCAGCCTCGCCCTCGTCCTCGCCGCTCCCGCCGCCGCCCAGTTCAACGAGGGTGACATCCTCGTCAACGTGTGGCTGGGCCTGGAGGACCTGATCCACCTCGCGCCCGACGGCAGCGAGGTGCGCACCTGGAACACGTCGACCGCGGACCCGGCCCAGGGTTGCGGCGTCCTCTGCGACGGACGGGTCGTGACCGGTCGCCGCGCGGTCACGCCCGGGCTGAGCCGCTTCGGGTGCGGGACAGCTGGCGCTCCAGCTCGACCTCACCGGCGCGCCAACTCCGGGTGGCCCGGTCGAGATCCAGCCGGGGGAGACCTGGAACTGGCAGTGCGGGTTCCGGGACGGCGCCACGTCGAACTTCACCGACGGGGTCTCGATCACGTTCGAGTAGTCGCTACTCGCAGAGCTCGACGAAAAGGGCAGGCGTCGCGCCTTCTCCACCGGGCACCGGCAGGTCCTGGAAACGCACCTGGTAGTAGCGGGCCACGCCGCCGGATCCAGCAGCCACGCTGATCGGGATCGATCCATCGCCCTGGGCATCCAGGTAGGTCGTGCCTGGCTGGGTGACCGTGCCACCGACGAGCACGAAGCCGCCGTTGGCCAGGGGCTGGCGCACTGCGAGGTCGCCGGCGTAGGCGGTCGCGAGGGCGCCGGGCTTGCCGCCCCTGACCTGCAGCGTGAAGCCGCCGCCGGGGGAGGGCTCGCCGGTCCAGGTCAGGACCGGGACCTCGCCCCCGGACGCGCGCACGGCGAGGCCGTACGCGATCGGGTTCGGGCAAGGCGCGGCCTTCAGGTCGAGCTCGCGGACGCCCATCGGGACGGGCTCGCTCTTGCCGAGGCCGGCCCACAGGTCGTAGGCGACCTGGCCGGCGCCGTTGGTCGTGTTCTCGTTGCGCAGGAACTCGATGTATTCCCTGGTCGTCGTCTGGTGCAAGAGGCTCACGACGGCGGTCGCCGAGCCCGCGGGGACCTCGAAGGTCGCGTCGTCCCAGAAGTGCTCGTCCGGATAGCTGTGGCCGACGACTGGGGCGCCCAGGTCCTCGAAGACGCTCGCCGCGAAGCCACGCGGGGGGATGCGGTTGTCGGCCTCGATCACGTTGTTGAGCACGAAGTGAAAGCTGGGCCCGGTCGGCAGCCCGGTGGCTGCGGCCACGTTGGCGCCGATGCCGTGCTTGACCTGGTAGACGCGAGTGTCGGACGTGAGGGTGGCGCTGCCCCCGTCGTAAGCGCCGCGCTCAGCAATCAAGTCGCCCTGGCCGTCGAGGAAGCGCACGTTGATCCACATGCGTCGTCCCTCGCCGTATCCGGTGGGCAGCTTGTGACCCGTCTGGTTGATCACCCGTACGACGAGCTCTCCGTCGCGCAGAAAGGTTTCGAGGTCCGCCGCCCGGCGCAGCATCGACTTGTTGCGCGCGATGGCGTGGTTGACCAGCTGATCGGTGAGGCCCGTCTCGCCGTCGGGGTACAGTCGCCGCACCGCGGCCAGCACCCAGGAGTTGGCGCCGTTCAGGTCGTGCTGGGGGAGGTCGTTGCGAATCTCACCCAGGCCCGGGATACAGGCCGTGCCCTTCGTGTCGGGCATGTGGCAGTCCTGGCAGGACGACACCTGCGGCTTGAGACCGCCGAAACGTCCGTCGGTCTCGACCGGCGCGAGCGCGTAGTCCGAGGCCTTCCACTCCGAGTAGGTGCGCTCGATCGGGAACTGGTCGTGCTTGTCTGCGGTCGGGTGCGCCTGGTTCAGGTTGCCGAGGGCATAGGTGCCGTCCGGCTGTAGCTCGAAGACCGGGTTGGAGACGTCGTGGCAGGTCGCGCAGAGCAGCGCGTCACGGTGGAACTGGGACTGGCGCCACTCGTGCAGGAAGAAGTTCGGCAGGTCGAAGGGGCCGCGGCGACGGTCCTCCGGATCGATGACGTACTGGCCGCCTCCGACCTCGTGTACGGGAGGGTGCGCCAGGCCGGCGAGGATGCCCTGGTCCTCGGGAGGGTTCTCGGCGCTGAAGACCGGGTCGACCATGCGATGACACATTTGACACGAGACCCCGTCGAAGTCGCCCTGGACCTCGTCGAGAGCCGAGCCGTCGGTGGGCAAGGCGCGACCGGCGACCCAGCCGTTCGGCGAGTGGCACCGCCAGCAGAAGTCTCCGGCGAAGTCCGCGTCCTGCTCCGCGATCGCGAGCGCGGCGTGGAAGATCGGATCGCGCGAGGCCTGGGCCATCATCGAGGCCTGCCAGCGCCGGTAGGGTTCGGTGCGCTCGTTGAAGTGACCGTGGCAGCCCGCGCAGGCTTGACCGCTCATGAGCGGGTCGATCGCGTCGCCGGCTTGCGTGCCGGGCTGGCGGAAGTCCTCGAGGGTCGTGGCCAGGAGACCGCCAGCGGCGGCCGGCGGGCCGGAGACGGCGTGCGCGCCGATCGCGATGACGAGCCCAGACAAGAGGAGCAGCGGGAGAGAGCGATGCATGGCCTGGACAAAGATAGCGCAAGCCGAGCGCTCAGCGCGCTACGGGCGCAGTCGGCGCTGCCGCGGATCGAGTTTCGACGCAACCGTTCGCGGCCCAGCCCGGTCTCCCACGCAACGGCCGGTGTTCGGCCGTCCCGTACTGAGAGACCTCAAGACAAATTCCGATGCGTCGATCCAAGACCTACCTCGCCCTGGCGACCTTGCCCTTCCTCTCCCCCCCGACCCTCGCAGGTCCGAGCCCCACCGGGGATGGGTGTTCCCCCGGCGCGACCGCCGCGCCCTCGTTCAGCCTGCTGCATCAGCCCGGTGATGCGCAGCTCTTCCTGCAAGCTGATCCCGAGCTGGCGGGTGGCCTGGCAGTGCTCTTCGTCGAGGATCCGTTCGGACCTTTCCTGCCGCCTGGCCCGTGTGTGGCCGGGATGCAGGGACGCCTGTTCCAGGTGCGGAAGATCAACGGCCGCGGCCGGGTGGAGTGGGAGTTGCCGCTCGAGGTTGCGGGCGTGATGGGGAGCTTGCGCGCTCTCGCCTGGCCCGACGACGGGGACTGGGCGCAGACCCACGTGAGCAACGTGGTGAAGCTCGGGCCCCACGTCCCCGGTGGCCCCAGTGAACTCGAGCGGATCGTGATTCGCGAGTTCCAGAAGGACCCGACGGTCGTCAGTGACACGAAGGGCGAGTGGATCGAGCTCTGGAATGCGGGCAGTACAGCGGTGAACCTCGAGGGCTGGACCCTGGCGGACCTGGGCACGGACAACGTGACCCTCGACAACGGTGGGGCAGGCATGTGGATCCCGGCGGGCGGCCGGTTGGTGCTCGGGCGGGAGGCGGACCCCGCGCTGAACGGCGGCATCCCGGTCGATCACACCTACGCCAGCTACAGCCTCTCCAACGGTGAGGACGAGATCGTGCTGATCCGCCCGGACGGCCTCGTGGTGGACCAGGTCGTCTATGACGACGGGGTCCTGTGGCCGGATGAACCCGGCAAGGCGATCTCCCTCGATCCTGCGGTCCTCGACGCGACCGGGAACGACGACGGGGCAGCCTGGTGTGCCGCTAGCTCGCTGATCGGCGCGGGGCCCGACACGGGAACGCCGGGCGCCCTCAACGACGACTGCTAGGCGACCCCGCTGGGCCCGCCTACGCCTCCCTCGGAGGCGTGAGCGTTGTTTGGCGCCACACCTGATGCCGTGACAGCCCGGAGCGAGCACCTGTGGCGCACGCTCCTGGTGGTGTGAGTCCGAAGTTCGGTGCACTGCTCGAGCCGCTTGCGGGTGGTGGCAAGGCGACGGGTTCCGTGCGTAGCCTCTGCGTCACTCACGGGTTCCCTCAACTCCGCCACCGCGCGAAAGCGGGCGAACAAATGTGCCGAACTACGGACTCGC
>JAQBVH010000217.1 GCA_027623615.1 Planctomycetota bacterium
GCTGTTGGATGAGCTTTGCGGGCCCGGTCCTGTGGTGGAAAGAATTTCCACTCCTCTGGCGCGTCTCGATTCGCGCCGCCGCTCTCCAGTTCGCCGTCTCTTGGGACCGATGGACCCACCGAGCAGTCCTGGCGACCCCCGCCGGGCCCGCGAGGATTTCCCATGATCACGATGGAAGAACTGCTGGCGCTCATGGTGCGCCAGGGTGGGTCCGACCTCCACATCTCCGTGGGCAGCCCGCCCCGGATCCGCGTCGACGGAGTGCTGCTCCCCGTCGAGCACCCACCTTTGGATGCGGAGGACTCCCGGCGACTGTCGACCAGCATCCTGACCGGTGATCAGATCGCGCGGCTCGACCGAGACCTCGAGCTCGACTGCTCCTTCGGCCTTGAGGGCCACGGCCGCTTCCGGGTCAACTCCTTCTACCAGCAGGGTGCCTGCGCTTGTGTCCTGCGGGCCATTCCGAGCGCCGTGCCGAACTTCGAGATGCTGGGCATGCCGATCGATGTCTGCAAGAGGCTGTGCAACCTGCACTCAGGTCTGGTGCTCGTCACGGGCTCGACCGGCTCCGGCAAGTCGACGTCGCTCGCTGCGATGATCGACTACATCAACCAGAACCGCCAAGCGCACATCATCACGATCGAGGACCCGGTCGAGTTCACGCACGTGCACAAGAATTGCATGGTCACGCAGCGCGAGGTGGGCGGCGACACCAAGGGCTTCAGCAATGCGCTGCGCTCGGTGCTCCGCCAGGACCCCGACGTCGTGCTCGTCGGTGAGCTCCGCGACCACGAGACGATCGAGGCGGCGCTGACCCTGGCCGAGACCGGCCACCTGACGTTCGGCACCTTGCACACCTCGGACGCGGTCCAATCGATCAACCGGATCATCGACGTCTTCTCGCCGCATCAGCAGGCGCAGGTGCGCACGATGCTCTCGTTCACCCTCGAGGGTGTCTTCTCCCAGAAGCTCTTGCCGGCCGCCAATGAGCGCGGGCGCGTCATGGCCGCCGAGATCCTCGTCTCGACCGCCGGTGTACGTGCCCTCATTCGCGATGGCAAGGCACACCAGATCTACTCGCAGATCCAGACCGGCGGCCGCCTCGGGATGCGCACGATGGCGCAGTCGCTCGCGGACCTTGTCAACAGCGGCCGTGTGCGTCTGCAGGACGCGGAGATGGTCCTCTCCGACCCGAGCGAGCTCAAGGCCTCCGTGAGGGCTGCCTGATGGTGCGCGTCTCGCGTCAGATCAAGCGCCTCCTCACGGAGGAAGGGCTGATCAGCGATGAGCAGTGGGAGGAGGCTCGCAAGGCCGGCCACGATGTCGTCGAGACCCTGATCGCGAACGGCATCGTCGAGGAGTCGTCCTTGCTCGAGGTGCTCGGTCGCTCGAGCGGCATCGCACCCGTAGAGCTGAGCGAGGTCAGCCCCGACCCGCCCGCGGTCGCGGCCCTGGGCGAAGCGGCCTGCAAGGAGAAGGGCGTCCTGCCCATCTCCAAGAACGGGGACGTGTTGACGGTGGCGGTCTCCGACCCCTTCGACGTCATCTTGTTCGACGACCTCAAGCGCCTGACCGGCTGTCACATCCGTCCGGTCCTGGCTCCGGGGCCGGTGTTGACCTCCGCCATCGAGGCCCAGTTCGACAACGGCGCCAAGCAGGTCGCCGACATGATGGACGAGGTCAGGACCGACGAGGTGCACATCCAGGAGGACAGCGACAAGATCGACGACGTCGAGAAGTCGGTGGGGGACGACGACGAGGCGCCTGCGGTCAAGCTGGCCAACCTGGTCCTCTTGCGCGCCCTCAAAGAGAAGGCCTCCGACATCCACATCGAGCCGGGCGAGAAGCATGTGGTCGTACGTCTGCGGATCGATGGCCGGATGCGCGAGATCATGAGCCCGCCCAAGAGCATCCTGCCGGCGCTCACCTCGCGCCTGAAGATCCTCTCCAAGCTCGATATCTCCGAGCGCAACGTACCCCAGGACGGCAAGTTCCAGATTCGCTTCGAGGGGCGCACGATCGACTTCCGCCTCTCGGTGCTGCCTGTGGTCGGCGGCGAGAAGAGCGTGATCCGCATCCTCGACACGGGGTCGTTGGCCCTGAAGCTCGAGACGATGGGCTACGAGGAGAAGTCCCTGCAGGACATCACGAACGCGATCGAGTCGCCGTACGGAATGCTGCTCGTGACCGGCCCGACCGGCTCCGGCAAGTCGACGACCCTGTACTCCTGCGTGCAGGCTGTCGCCACCCCGGCGGTCAACGTCACCACCGTCGAGGACCCGGTCGAGTACCGCATGGACGGCATCAACCAGGTGCCGGTCAACCCCAAGCGCGGCATGACCTTCGCCGGTGCCCTGCGCTCCATCCTGCGTCAGGACCCGGACATCGTCCTGGTCGGCGAGGTCCGGGACAAGGAGACCGCGGACATCGCGGTCAAGGCAGCGCTCACGGGCCACCTGGTCCTGACGACCTTGCACACCAACGACGCCGCCAGCACGATCACACGCCTGATCGACATGGGCATCGACCCCTTCATGGTGTCGAGCTCGGTGCTGTGCATCTGCGCCCAGCGCCTCGCCCGTCGACTGTGCAAGGTCTGCCGCGTGCCGGTCGAGAACCCGCCCCACGATCACCTGATCGAGCTCGGGTTCATCGAGTCGGACCTCACGGACGAGTTGCAGCTCTACACCGCCAACCAGCCCGGTTGTCGCCAGTGCAGCGGCGGCTATCGCGGTCGCTTCGCTCTGCTCGAGACGATGCCGATGTCGCAGCGCTTGCGACGCATGGTCGTCGAGGGCCGCTCGAGCGACGACCTCAAAGAACAATCCCTGGCGGAGGGCATGCTCACCCTCCGGCGGGTCGGAATTCTCAATGCCATCAAGGGAGTTACCTCCGTCGAGGAGGTCCTCCGCGTGACCCTCAGCCACTGATCGCCGTGAACCAGTTCAAATACGCAGCCAAGGGCCCCACGGGGCAAACCGTCGAAGGCACGATCAGCGCCGGAACCAAGGCCGAGGCCGTGGCCGAGCTGCGCAAGCAGAACCTGGTCGTGATGCGCCTGGACCAGGCCTCCGCCACCGGTAAGAAGAGAAGCCTGGGCGAGATCCGCTTCGGCAAGGTCAAGGTCAAGGCCAAGAAGGGTGAGCTCGTCATCTTCACCCGTCAGCTGGCCACCATGGTCGGCGCGGGTCTGTCCCTGCTCGAGTCGCTCGAGGTCCTCGGTCACCAGGCCGAGTCCCCGGGCATGAAGCTCTGTTGTCAGGGCCTGGTCGCCTCCGTGCGCGGTGGTTCCGACCTCTCCGCGGCCATGTCGGAGGCGCCGCTGATCTTCAACCACCTGTACGTCAGCATGGTCAAGGCCGGTGAGATCTCCGGCCAGATGGACATCATCCTCAACCGCCTGGCGGACTACGAGGAGGCCTCCCAGGAGCTGACCCGCGAGATCAAGTCGGCGATGACCTACCCGGTCATCTCGATGGTGCTCGTCTGCGGCATCACCGCCTTCCTGATGATCGGCGTGGTGCCCACGTTCAAGAGCGTCTTCGAGTCCCTCGACGCGGACCTCCCGGCGATCACCCAGTTCGTGCTCGACGTCTCCGACTTCATGCGCGGCAACGTGGCGATGATCGCGATGGGCTCGGTAGGGGCCTTCATCGGGCTGAAGGCGATCAAGAAGACCGACCAGGGCGCCCTGCTCTGGGATCGC
This sequence comes from Planctomycetota bacterium, assembly GCA_027623615.1. Lineage (GTDB taxonomy): Bacteria > Planctomycetota > UBA1135 > UBA1135 > JALWOP01. The sequence continues at coordinate 3,707 of JAQBVH010000217.1, forward strand.
ATGATGCTCAAGCTGCCGGTGTTCGGTTCGCTGTTCAGCAAGGTCTGCCTGGCGCGCTTCAGCCGCACCTTCGCCACCCTGATCCGCTCGGGCGTGCCGATCATGTCGACCCTCGACATCGTCGCGAACACCTCCGGCAACCGGGTGATCAGCAAGGTGGTGTTGGCTTCACGCGAGAGCGTGCGCAACGGCAACCTGCTCTCCGAGCCCCTCTCCAGTGAGCCGGTCTTCCCGCCCATGGTCGTGCGCATGATCGCGATCGGAGAAAGAACCGGCGCCCTCGAGACCCTGCTCGAGAAAATCGCCGAGTTCTACGACAGCCAGGTCAAGGCGCAGGTGAAGGCGCTGACGTCCCTGATCGAGCCGCTCCTGATCTCCTTCATGGGCGTCATCGTCGGCGGCGTCGTGCTCGCCATCTTCGCGCCGATCCTCGACATGGTCGGCAAGCTCAGCGGCGGTCAGTAGCCGACCGGGTGTCCCGCTCCAGGGCGAAATGCGCCTCCATCGCTGCTGCGCTGGGGGCGCTCTGCGTTCAGGAGCAACGCAGGGAGGTCGCTTCCCGAGAAAAGCAGCGCCGGGGCTCAAGAGCGCTTGAAGGCGAATCCGATATCCCAACCAGACGCGACCGGCAGCGCAGCCGCCGGTCTGTCCGTGGCCCGTCGTGGGCCAGTCCGATCCAAACGTACACGAGTCCACACGCCCTCATGGGCCAGGCAGGCGCCAGACCTTCCGATGGTGCCGAAGGAAGAAACTCAGGAATGAAGATTCGCACCCAACGGAACGCCGGTTTCACGCTCATCGAACTGATGATCGTGGTCGCGATCATCGCCATCGTCGCAGCGGTCGCTATCCCGAAATTGATGAGCGCCCGGATCTCGGCCAACGAGAACGCGGCCGTCGCAACCCTCCGCTCCATTGCTGCTGCCCAGCAGCAGTTCCAATCCTCATGCGCCATCGACACCGACGCTGATGGCGGCGGTGAGTTTGGCTTCTTTGGTGAGCTCTCGGGCACCGATGCCATGCGCATCTACGCCGTCAGCACCGGTCTTCCGGCCCTCGGCACCGCGCCCGACGACCAGCTCGATCCGCCCTTCCTGGCCACCGCGTTCGGCAACGTCGTCCCCGACGGCAGCACCGAAGGCGTCGTCGAGCGTCAGGGCTACTACTTCAAGATCTACCTGCCCGGCCCGACCGCTGGCGCCATCACCCCCGGTCTCGCCGAAGCTGGCGGTGGCGGCGCCGAGTCTGGTGACATGGGTGCCGCCTGGGGCTCGTCCAACTCCGAGATCCTCTGGTGCGCCTACGCCTGGCCCGTCGACACCGAGAAGACTGGCAACCGTTGCTTCTTCATCAACCAAGAAGGCGACCTGGTCCAGTTCGACAACCGCGACGTGACCTACGAGGGCACCGCGAACGTCCCGACCTTCGGCGCGGCCTACTCCAACGCCACCGCCAACAGTATGGAAGAGGACCTGGGTCTCTCCGTGATGGGCTTCACGGCCAACGACGGAAACGTCTGGACCGCGGTCGGCAACTAGTCCGCTCCACACGCAAGGCTTCTCGGAGGGCGTCCCGCATCGCGGGGCGCCCTCTGCGTATTGGGGCCCCGGTGGGGCCCCAAACGCTGCCTGCGGAAGCGTGAGCGCGCAGGCCGCGGCTACCAGGACTAGGAGAGTCCGAACAGGGCCGCCGCGTTGGTGCTCGTCTGGAGCGCCAGGTCCTCGGCTGCGACGCCGCGCACCTCGGCCACGCGCGCGAGCACGTCAGCCACGTTGGCCGGCTCGTTGCGCTGACCACGCTTGCCCTGGGGCGAGAGGAAGGGGCAGTCGGTCTCGACCAGGATGCGGTCGGCCGGGACCGCCGCCGCCGCCTCGCGGTTGGGCTCGTTCCTCGGGTAGGTGACGACGCCCGAGAAGGAGATGTGAAAGCCTGCGTCGAGGTATGGCGCGAGCTCGTCCGGGCCCATCGTGTAGCAGTGCATCACGCCGCGCACGCCGGGCACGGACTGGATCGCCTCGGTGGTCGCCGCGTGGGCGTCACGGCAGTGAACGATCACCGGCTTGTCGAGCTCGCGCGCGAGCTCGAGGTGCCAGCGGAAGCCGCGCTCCTGCTCCGCGCGTGGAGAGAACTCCTTGAAGAAGTCGAGCCCGGTCTCGCCGACCGCCACGCACTCGGGGAGACGGCACAGCGCCTCGATCTCTCCCAGGACGCCGTCGTCGATTCCGTCCGCGTCATGGGGATGGATGCCCGCGGTGGGGTAGAGCCCTGCCCGTCCGTCGCAGAGCGCGAAGGCCGCGCGCGAGGACTCGAGGTCGGTGCCTACGATGACGATGCGCTCGACCCCGGCTTCCCGGGCGCGTGTCAGCACCGCCTCGCGGTCGGCGTCGAAGGACTCCCAGAAGACGTGGGCGTGGGTGTCGGTGATCACGGCGGG